>JBAVVP010000227.1:0-2747 GCA_049697355.1 Terriglobales bacterium | reverse complement strand
ATGCGTGAGTGTCAAGGGTCCAAAAGAGTCGGTTGGGGGTATCCGTTCGGGCAAGGCCATAGTTGACGGGTCGTCCAGGGCGCGGATAGGCTACTTTGCGGAATTGGCGGCGTAGGCCGTTGGGGTGAGACCGGTCAGGGACTGGATGGAGCGGTCGGCGAGGCCGGGCAGCACGTCGGCGAGGTATTTCCGGATGGGGATATTCAGCTTCCTGCAGCTTTCGACGACAGAGAAGATGGCGGCGATTTTGGGCCCGGCTTCTTTGCTGCCGATATGCAGCCAGTTCTTGCGACCGATCACGATCGGCCGCATCGAGTTCTCGGCCCAGTTCGTAGATAGCTCGATGAGGGGATACTGCATGAAGCGCGTCAGCTTCTCCCAGCGCGTAAGCGTGTAGGCAACGGCCTTGCCTGTTGCGGATTTCGGCAGCCAGTGTGCCTTCATCTTTTCGAGCAGAGCGTGCAACTCTTCGAGCAGCGCGGGGGCGCGCTCCTGGCGCAGCGCATGGCGGTCGTCGAGCGAGAGGTTTTGCACGCGCGCCTCGCGATCCATGGCAAACAGGCCATCCATGAGCACGACCACGCGTTCCAACTCCGCGTCGGTAGCTTTGGCCTTCTCGCGCACCTTCAGCGCGTCGATAAATTTTCTCCTCGCATGCGACATACAGCAGGCATGAACCATGCCCTTGGCGCCGATATCTTCGTCGTAGGCTGCGTACCCGTCTGTATGGAGTATGCCGGAGAAATTCTTGAAGACCGCTCTGGGCACCTCGCCCGAGCGCGTCATCTCAAAATTGAACACCACACCTTTACCCGGCGAACTGTACTGCCAGAAGAAGGCTTTGTGGTTCTCGCCTTTTCTCTCTGGCGTCTGCACCCCGCAGTAGGTTTCGTCGGCCTGAACGTATCCGCCGGTCAGAAGATCGCGCAACATCACGTCGACAACTGGAATCAGAAGCTCGCCGATGCGCAGCACCCCGTCGTTCATGGTGGTCAGTGCAACATCGATGCCCAGATCGCGCCACAGGATCGCGCGCTGGCGATAGATCGGGACGCTGTCGCAATACTTGCCTACGAGGAAATCGATGATGACTTCGTCGGAGAAGATCGACTTGGGTGCTATACGCTCAGGCACTGCAGCCGTCGCCACGCCGTGTTCTTCGCAGTCGCAGGCACGCTTCTCGCGCTTGATCACAGTTACGAAGTATTCGGCCGGCTTCTTAGATAGCACCTCGGTCGTTTCGTATCCAAAGACCCTGGTCTCCTTGCCGCACTTGCCGCAGGTGCATTGCTCAGGCGTGCAAGCAATGATCTGTTCGACGCGTTCCAGATGTGCGGGCAACTCATTGCGGCCTGGATGATTGCGACGTGCACGCTGTTGCTTCTCAGTAGGCGTGTGGTTCTCTTGTGTATCTCCGGGGCACTCCGGCAGCGGACCGCTGGCGACCTCCTGCTCGATCTCATCGCTCGATACCCCAGGTTCCAAATCGAGCAGTTGAAACTGCAGATCCGATAGCTTCTCGCTGCGCTTGCCGTAACGCGCCACACGCTCGGCGCGAAGCGCTTCCTTCAACTGCTGGATGATCGCCTCGGCCGCGGAAAGCGCCTGATCCTTTTCCGCGATGATACGGTCCTTGACTTCCACCTCTCGCCGCATTTCGCCACGTAGCTGCTCCACGACGGCCGCAACAACCGGGTCCAGAACTACGGGTAAAGGTGATTTGGAGGTGGGATTCATCTGCCCAAATCATCGCACACCTTGCTGTGGGTAAGTTATCCAATCTCCTGTATTCATGCGGCTTTTGTTGATACATCTGATTCTTCCGCGTGAGGTCTGCGATACCATTTACGCTTCCTCGTCGCGCTCAGATCTATGCCCCCAATCAGCAGCGCAAATTCCTCGCGACTCAGCTGCATGCGGCCCTGTTCAGAGCTGGGCCAGTGCAGCCGTCCTTGCTCCATACGCCGCGCACATACCCACAGACTCGAGCCATCGAAGAAAAGTATCTTCATCCTGTCCCGGCGTTTGTTGGCGAATAAAAACAGGTGACCGGTTCGCGGATCCTGTTGCAGCTGGCCCACGACAAGAGCATAGAGACCATCGAAGCTGAGCCTCATATCCGTCGCCCCGGTAGCCACGTAGATGCGCGTGGCTGCGCCCAGGCCGAGCACAACTACACCTCACCCAGCACGGCAATCAGACGCCGCAGCGTGGCCCCGTCGAATCCGGCTTCCACACCGATCCGGCGACCGCCGGATAGCTCTACAAACAAAGCCGTCTGCCATGCCTCCTGTACAGCGGGTCGATCCACTAC
This sequence comes from Terriglobales bacterium, assembly GCA_049697355.1. GTDB lineage: Bacteria > Acidobacteriota > Terriglobia > Terriglobales > Acidobacteriaceae > Acidiflorens. The sequence continues at coordinate 433 of JBAVVP010000227.1, read as the reverse complement.
CTCTACAGGAATAAGCGATACGGCTGGCGCCATACTCTCACTGTGACCGCACGAACCACGGCCCTTCTCCATACGCTTCGAATATCTCTTCAGCGAGCTTAGCGATAACCCATGCTGGCGGCAGTACTCCGTTCGATTGAGCCCGCTCCGCTCAAACGCTGCCACAAGTTCTGCCACCTCTGCACGGCTGCGTCGGTGACGACTAGGATGCTCTGACTGCGATGACGTCTTGTTCATGCATCCAGTCAATCACGCAATCTACGCCGGCAAAAGTATGGCCTTCCCCGAAGGGATACGGTTGGGGAGGCCTGCAAGCATGTTTGAGATGGAATCTGCGGTGTCCAGCACCTTCGAAACACGAAAATATCGCTTTTCACTGTGAATTACTAATGGCGATTTGTCCCCGCCATACCCCGAATCCCAGCCATAAGTA
>JBAVVP010000226.1:0-14003 GCA_049697355.1 Terriglobales bacterium | reverse complement strand
GTTTACGAAACGCGCTCCAGCGCGGTCGCAAAGGCATCGAGCGACAGGGATCGGAGCAGGTTGCGGCGCAGGCCGCGCTCGACTTCGCCGAGGCCTTCCGCGGCGCGCTGCAGCCAGGCGAAATCGGCGCCTTCGGACATTTTCTTGAGCTCGCCCAGAATGTCGGTATTGCGGACCAGTTGCTCGGTTCCCGATTGCAGGAACATCAGGTCTTCTAGCAGCGCGTAGAGGGTGCGTAGAAGGTTGTTGATTTTCTCGCGGCCTTCGGCGCCCGAGCGGAAGCTCTCGGTGGTCTTGAACAGTTCGGTGTGATCGCCGGCGCCGAGGGCGGACCTCAGCACGATTAGGGCGTGCTGGCGAGCGGCTACGTAGCTTTCGAGGTCGAACGATAAAGCGCGTCCGATGGCACCTTCGCTGAGGCGGGCGACCAGCGCGCGCTGCCGGGCATTCCACTGGGGACGAAGCTGCGCGAGCCGGCCCTCGATCTCGGCGGACGGGAGTGCGCCCAGATTGAAGGTCATGGACCGGGAGCGAATTGTGGGCAGAAATTCTCCCGCGTTTTCGGTGAGCAGAAAAATGCTGGCGAACTCAGGCGGCTCTTCCAGAACTTTCAGCAGCGAGTTGGCAGCCTCTTTCATGAAGGCCGAACTGGTGAAGATGTAGACGCGCTCGCGGGCTTCGGCGGGACGATAGTAGATGGTCTGAATGACGTGGCGAACCTGATCGACCTTGATCATCATTTGCGGCGGATCGGGCGGGACGATGAGCACGTCGGGATGAGTCTGGACAAAGAGGCGAGTTTCTTTCTTGTCCGTGTCGCGCAGATTTTCACGTGCCTCGACGGCTTCGGCGAAGCGGGCGTCGAGGTCTTCGGCTTGCGCGATGCGGGTGCAGTTCGAGCAGCGTCCGCAGAAATCGGGCAAGCCGTCACTGTTGATCCCTCCCCCAGTGACGGACTGCTCCAGGCAGTTCATGGCGCGGGCGAGCATCAGAGCGAGCGTGTACTTGCCCGATCCGTGAGCGCCGGAAAGAATGACGGCGTGCGGAAAACGCTTGCGCGCCAGCATCTCGCGGAGGCGATGGATGGTTCCCGGGTTGCCGGCGAAATCGGAAAAGGGCATAGAAACGCTTTTGGCTCTTAGCTTGTAGCTTTTGGCTTTAAGCTAACAGCTAATAGCCAAGAGCCAAGAGCGGTGTTCAGATTTTCAGTTTCTTCCTTACCAACTCCATGATAGCCGCATGCGTTTCGCTGGGCGTGCCTCGGGCATTGATGACGTGAACTCGGTGCGGCTCGCGGGTTGCGATGGCCAGGTACGCATGGCGGACACGCCCGAAAAAAGCCCGGCTTTCCTGCTCAAAGCGGTTCTCGTCTCGATCCGAGCCTTTATCCGGCCGGGCGCCTTTGTGCCTTCGATTGCGACGGCGGGCGCGCTCGACGCTGAATGCCACTTCGTTGTCGAGCATGATCGTCAGGTCGGGTTGCAAGTTGCCGCAGAGGATTTCGTGCATCTGCAGAACGGCCTTCGTGCCCAACTTGCGGCCTCCACCTTGATACGCCTCGGTCGAATCGGTGAAACGATCGCAGAGGACGACGCGTCCTTCGGCGAGCGCGGGCAGAATGATCTCGTGAATGTGCTGGGCGCGGGAAGCGAACATGAGCGCCATTTCCGTGTGCGGAGAGAGTCCCGAGGTGGCGGAGTGCAGCAGCACTTCGCGAATTTTTTCGCCGGCGGTGGTGCCGCCCGGTTCGCGCGTAACGGTGACCGAGAGGCCGTGAGCGCGCAGCGATCGCGCCAGTTTTTCGACCTGAGTGCTCTTGCCGCTGCCGTCGAGGCCTTCGAAGGTGATAAATTTTCCGCGTGCGGGCACGTCGGAAATGATAGCAGGCGATGGAAGCGAGCGGGAGCAGTCGCGGAGTGGACCGCCGGCGGCGAGCCGGTTCCGCGGGTGAGCAGGTTGCGGGCTGATATATTAACGTACGGTTCTATTTGCATAGCTGCTGATTGCATGGCTGCTGAGCGATTCGACAATCCGGAGGGGGAATGGGCTCAAGGTCTGGAGTGACGAACTTTTTTTGTTTTGTAGTCTGTTTGTTGTCATCGTTTTCAGTTTTTGGAGCCAATGCTCCGACCGTCACGCTCTCGGTGGACGCTTCGGACGCGCCGCGCAAGATCTTCCACGCGCAAATGCGCATTCCGGCGAAGCCCGGGACGCTCACGCTCTACTATCCGAAATGGATTCCGGGCGAGCACGGACCGACCGGTCCGATCACGGACTTGACGGGCCTGAAGTTTACCGCGGGCGGAAAGGCGCTGCCCTGGCGGCGCGATCTGGTCGACGGGTTCACATTTCACGTGGAAGTTCCGGCGGGCGAAAGCGAAGTCACCGCCGATCTCGACTACGCTTCCCCCGCGTCGCATGAGCCTGGATACAGCGCGGGCGTGGCGGCAACGGAAAAGCTATACGTCGTCAACTGGAACACGCTGTTACTCTATCCCGTCGGATACGGTTCCGATGAACTGACTTATAGCGCGAGCTTGCGGCTGCCTGCGGGATGGAAGTTTGGGACGTCACTGCATGTTTCCAGCCAGGCGGGCAACAATAACGAGATTCATTTTGCGCCGGTTTCGCTGACCATGCTGGTGGATGGCCCGGTGATCGCGGGCGAATATTTGAAGGTGGTGCCGCTGACGGCGCCCGGTGAAAATCCTCCCGCGGAACTCGATGTTGCGGCCGATAGCGCCGCCGCGCTCGAGGCTCCGGAAGAAGTCTGGGAGCATGAGCGGAACCTGGTGAAGCAGGCGGGCATTCTTTTTGGCGCGCGGCACTACACCAATTACCACTTCCTGTTTACCCTGAGCGATCACGTCGCGCATTTTGGGTTGGAGCATCACGAGTCGAATGACAGCCGCGTCGAGGAGCGGTCGTTGATCGAGGAAGAGGGACGAAAACTGATGGCCGGACTTCTACCGCACGAGTACGTGCATTCGTGGAACGGGAAGTACCGGCGTCCGGCGGACCTGGCGACGCCCGATTTCGAACAACCGATGCAGACCGACTTGCTGTGGGTGTATGAAGGCCTGACGTCATACCTGGGAGACGTGCTCACAGCCCGCAGCGGCGAGCGCACGCCCGGGTTGGCCCGTGACGCGCTGGCGCTGATGGCGGCGGATCTGGATCATCGGTCGGGACGTGTATGGCGCAATTTGCAGGATACGGCCGACGGCGTTCCCACCATGCAGATGGCTCCCCGCGCCTGGGAAGACTATCGGCGGCCGGTCGATTACTACGATGAAGACGTGCTCAACTGGCTGTGGGCGGATGTGATCATCCGTCAGCAAACGAAGGGAGCGAAATCGTTGGACGATTTCTGCAAGCTGTTTTATGGCGCGCCCAGTGGCCCGCCCATGGTGAAACCCTACACGTTCGATGACGTGGTGAACGCGCTGAATCAGGTTGTCCGTTATGACTGGCGCAGCTTCTGGACAGACAGGCTGACGAATCATGGCCCGGGCGCTCCGCTCGCCGGAATCGAAGGGAGCGGATGGAAAGTGGTGTACGACGAGAATCTGTCAGAACTGGATCGTGCCGGAGATCGTGGCGGCAAATCGCTCAACGCGCATTACTCGGTGGGACTGTTGGCCACGAGCGAAGGCGTGATTCGGGATACGGTCGAGGGGATGCCCGCCGCCAAGGCTGGGATCGGGCCGGGGATGAAGATCGTTGCCGTGAACGGCCGCAGGTTTACTGCGGAAGTGTGGCACGACGCGATTCGGACCGCCAAGACCAGTCCGTCGCCGATTGAACTGATCGTGGAAAACACGGATTACTTCCGAGTGGTGAAACTCGATTATCACGGCGGCGAGAAGTTCCCACACCTGGTGCGCGACGAGTCGAAGCCGGATCTGCTGACGGAAATCTATCGGGCAAAATAGTGTGAAGAGTCCGGGCGCGGTACCCAAGTGGTAAGGGAGAGGTCTGCAAAACCTTTACACGCCGGTTCGATTCCGGCCCGCGCCTCCACGTTCCCTTCCGGGTGGCTGGGGAAGCTCTTGCCGGCGCGTGCCCTTCCCGAAGCCGCGCGATCTATGGCAATTCGGAAGCCGGAGTCGGGGCAAGCCCCGTCTCTACGGGAATTTCTTCTGATCGCTAGAAATGAAAAATATCCAGCACTACGTACGAGCGGCGGTTTACCAGCACTACGTTGCCCCCGATGAAAACGTGCGCACATCCCGCGGGAGGCGGGGGCAGGCGCTCTTCGAGTTCCACCGGAACCGGCACCATCTTCTTTTGGAGTCCTGGCGGCAAGGTTCCGCGCACGCGCAACTGTCTTTCGAGTCCGGGAGGCAACTGCTCCCGCTTTGCCAGGCCGGGCGGTAAATGACCGTTGCGCTCATGGTCGTGATACCAGCCGCGCATGTAGTCGCGGTCGTGTTCGCTGTAGTACTGCTGGTCACGATCGCCGTCGCCGCGATCGTGTTTGCCGTGTCCATTGCCGTTTCCGTGCCCGTTTCCGTTTCCTTGGGCCAGCGCCATGCCAGAGAGTGCAAATAGTACGGCGGTCGCTACACACAACCAACGTTTCGAGAGCATTCAAAATCTCCTTCATCCCGCAAACGATCATACGAGGCCGGTACCTCTGCTGCAGGTTACGGAAGGGCAAGGCCAGCGATGGGGCGAGGGCTAATCCGCTACCGTCGGACAAGACGGGTCAATGTCGATCGCGGAAATCGTGGATAATATCTTTTCGCAGGAATGCAACTTCATTTTTCTTCATTTATCGGGAGCCTGGCATGAGATGGGTGCTGATTGTACTGGCCGTTGTCGGAATCGCTGCTTCTTCACTCGCGTTACGCGAGCATTACCGCACTGATCCCTCACCCTGCAGCATCAACGAGCGCTGGGACTGCGGCATCGTGAATCACAGTCCGTACGCTGTCTTCCACGGAGTTCCGGTGGCTGTAATCGGCATTGCCGGATATCTGTTGCTCGGCCTGCTCGCCGCCGGAAAAGCATACCCATGGATGCTGCCGCTGGTGACCATCGCCCTGGTTTTTTCGATTCATCTCTCGGACATCGAAAAATTCGTACTGGGCGTTTGGTGTATTTACTGCGTCATCTCGCTAGGCGTAATCACCCTCATAACTCTGCTGGTGATCGGCAAAGTGATCGTCGACTCGATGCAGCGGCCACGGCAGTCCTATTCGTAGCGCAGGCTCTCGATCGGGTCTAGCCGCGCCGCACGAATTGCCGGCACCATCCCGCTCAGGATGCCGACCGCGCACAGAATGATGGTCGCCACGGCGAGACTGCTCACGTTGATATGCAGATGGATGTCGCCGGCCTGCAGGTTATCGCCAAAGGCGCTCATCAACGGCAGCGCACCTACTCCCCAGGAAATCAGGTACGCGATGCCGATGCCGGCCGCGCCTCCCGCAAAAGTAATGGCCAGCGCTTCGGCTAGGAACTGAAAGAGAATGTGGCTCTTCTGCGCGCCCAGCGCCTTCTCGACGCCGATCTCCCGGGTTCGCTGTTGCACCGAAACCAGCATGATGTTCATCAGACCGATGCCGCCGATGCCCAGGGTGAGCGCGCCGATAAAGGCGAGTAGGATCTTGAGCGCCGTGGTTACGACGGTGAACTCGTCAAAGTCCTGCTTGAAGTCGGCAATGAATACGGCTCGGCGGTCGTCGGGGCGGAAGTTATGATGTCCAGCAAGCACGCTGCGCACGACGCGCGCCAGTTGCTGATGGTCCTGCCCTTCATAGTCCATGAAAAGACCGGTGATGTAGCGCGTGTCGTAGAGGTCACCGATGGTGCTGAAGGGAATGACGACCATGCTGTTGTCGTTGGCGTCGTCGCCGCCCTGCACTTTGTGCCGATAAACGCCGATTACTTGAAAACTCACGCCGTTGATGCGGATGCTCTGGCCGAGAGACTGTTCGCCCGAAAACAGGCGCCGTTTTGCCTCGTCGCCGATCACGGCCACGCGGGCGTGTTCCGCCTGATCCTGCTCGCTCAAGCCGCGGCCGGTGGCAACATCGAAGCTGCGAATGCGTTGGTACACGGGATACACGCCGGTAAGAAAGAGATTGGTGAAGGTGCGCGTGTCATGCTGAATGGTCGCGCCATTGCGCTTGTCGAAAATCGGGGTGACCCCTTTCACCATCGGCACCTCGTTGCGGATGTAGTCGACGTCGGCTACCTGCAGGCGCACTTCGCTGCCTGCCTTCGCGCCACCCGCTTGCAGCGAAGTTCGTCCCGGGAACGCTCCGATCACGTCAGTCCCCCAGGAGCTGAAAATCAGGTCGATGGCGCGCTCGAATCCCGAGCCGAAGGCCAACAGGATGACCACCGTCGCAATGCCCCAGGCCATCCCCAACATGGTCAGCGTGGTGCGGCGGCGATTGTGTTGCATCGCTCCGTAGGCTTCTTTCAGCAGATCGTTGGTCATGTCGGTGTCCTCTGTTTGCTTGCCGGTGGAGAGCCGGGCGTCCTCGCCCGGCCGCCATCCTGCTGGACGGGCGAGACGCCCGTCGCTCCATTAGTTACTCCTGACGTAACGCCTCGACCGGTTCCAGCATGGCCGCTTTGCGCGCTGGGTAGAGGCCGGCTGTAATGCCTGCCAGCGCCAGCGACAGTACCGCGCCGATCGCCGATGCAGGTATGATCCGCGGGGTGTCGAAGCCCTGCGGGAGTTGCACTCCTGAGAGCAAGCGGATGACGAGCATGGCGCCGCCGACTCCGATCGCGCCGCTCAACAGCGTCAGGAATGCCCCCTCCAGAAAGAACTGAAACAGGATGCTGCGGTGGGTGGCGCCCAGGGCTTTGCGCAAGCCGATTTCGCGCGTGCGTTCGGTTACGGCCACCAGCATGATGTTCACAATGCCGATCGCGCCCAGCATCAGCGTCACCAGCCCGACTCCGCCCAGGAACCAGTCCATGGCGGTGAAGATCTTGCCCATGGTTTTCTGGTTCTTGACCGTGTCCCATTCTTCCCAGATGTCGGTGCCTTTTGGGTCGAACCCGCCGTGATTGCGAGCCACGATGCGGTGCAACTCATCTTTGGCCGTTTCGTTCTCGTCAAAAGTGCGCGGCTGATAGTTGATGAACGAAATCGCGTTACCCTCTTTCGAATCGTTGCCGGTCAGCGGATATAACTCGCGCATGGTGTTGAACGGAACAAAAATGCGGATATTGGTTGCGTTCTGCTCCTCGCGGCCGATCATCGAGAGCACGCCTATGACTTGGAAGCGCACGCCATTGAGCATGATGGTGTTGCCGACAGCGGGGCGTCCCGGAAACATGTTGCGCGTCATTTCCCGCCCCAAAACGCAAACGCGCCGCCGCTGGTCGTTGTCTTCGTCATCGATCCAACGTCCGACGGAAAGCGGGATCGTCCGGACCTGACTGTAGATTGGCGGCACGCCCGAGACCTGCCCGTTGGTGCTGGTGTAGTCGCTGACGGCGCGGATGTCGTCGCGCGCAATCAGCGGAGAGATGTTGATCGCGAGTTTCGATTCGTTCTTGATGGCGAGGTAATCGTCATAGGTAAGGTTGAACCACTTCATCGAGTTGAAACTACCCTCGACCGCCGGGGCGCGTCCGCCGAAAAAGAAGATGATGTTCTTGCCGAAGGTTTCCAGGCTTTTGCGATTGCCGTTGCGGAAGCCTTCGCCCACCCCGGCCAGCAGCAGCAGCGAACCCACTCCCCAGGCGATCCCAAACATGGTGAGGAAGGACCGCAGCTTGTGCGCCCACAGAGTTTGCAAGGTTTGCGAGAAGGTATCCAGCAACATGCGCATTTCGCTACCTCGGGGCCGGCAGGGGAAGGGAACGTCTGGAACCGCTGACCGCCCAACAGCTATTGCTTCGACTCCCGGAGGGGGAAAGGGTTAGCGCGGGATCGGGCGTCGCACAATTGACACTTAACGCCTGTAGATGCGTCCCGCAGATTTGCAGGGGCTGGCTTCGCTTCGCTCAGGATGACAACTGTGGATCTTTGTGGCCAGACAGAACCCCAGAGTTCTCGGATTATCCGGCGTTCTCTTCGTCAGCGCCCAGCTTCCACGCGATCTGCCGCATCATGCCCAACAATACCTCGGCGTCATTGCCGCGCAACTCCATTCGCCGGACCAAGCGCCGCAACTTTTCTTCCGCCGCCACTGCCCGTGGATTCACGTATCCGCTGGCGCGGAGAACCTCAAGCAACACCTGCGTTAGCCGCTCCATCTCTGCCGACGTGGCGGAACGTTCTTCCTTTCGCCCGGGCGCGGCTTTTGCCGGGGCTGACTTTTTCTTGCCACGCACGAGTTCATATAGACAGACTGCCACGGCCTGGCCCAAATTCATGGAACCGTGTTCGTCCCGCGTCGGGATCCGCATTACCCAATGGCAGTGGCTGAGTTCGTCATTCGATAGCCCATATCTTTCCGAACCAAACAGCAATGCCACCGGTCCCGTTGCGAGGTGCCGTTTGATCGCTCGCGCGCCCTCATCCAACCGCAGCAACCGATGCTGCAATTCTCGCCGCGTTGCCGCCGTGGTCCCAACGACCAGCTTGCAGTCCGCGACCGCCTCGGCCACCGTCTCGTACTGCTCCGCCTTCGCCAGCAACCCCGCCGCGCCCACCGCCGAGCGCGCCTCGCGAAACGCCACCTCGTAGGGATTGACCACCCGCAAGCGCCGGACTCCAAAATTACTCATGGCCCGCGCCGCCGCCCCGATATTCAGCGGATTCCGCACCGCCACCAGCACTACCCGCAGATGATCGAGATCGGTCATGGTAGGTCAACAAAGATGTAAGACCTTCATTCTACGGCGCTCTGCCCCCGGCCCGCGCCCTCCCGGCAATGCATGCGACCTTCATTGTTGCCGAGCATCCAATAACCAAGGCTACAGTGCTACGATAGAAGTCCCGCCCTGTGGCGACCAAACGGTCCGCCCGCGGGAACTTGATAGCTTAATCAGAACTCTGGAGGATGAATGGTAAGCAACGCCACCGTCGAGGTCACCGACGCTAATTTCGATTCCGATGTATTGAAGTCCGACAAGCCCGTCCTGGTCGATTTCTGGGCCGCCTGGTGTGGCCCCTGCCGCGCGATCGCTCCGATCGTCGAAGAACTTGCCGGCGAATATCAGGGTAAAGTCACCTTTGGCAAAATGGACGTCGACCGCAACGGCGCCACACCCATGCGCTACAAAGTCACCGGCATCCCCACCCTGCTCGTCTTCAAGAACGGACAGGTTGTGGAACAACTGGTCGGCTACCGCTCAAAAGACGACATTCAGAAAGCGCTGAATCGCCACCTCGGCTAAGCCGGAATTTCCGTGGAGGGACGGGCGTCCTCGCCCGTCCTTCGTGGACCTTCAATACTTTCCGTCTTCAGTACTTTCGCAACACGCCAATCACCCGTCCCTGAATCTCGACTGACGCGGCGGGCACGATGATCGGCTTCATGGCGGCGTTCGAAGGCTGCAGACGAATGTTGTCTCCCTCGCGGAAGAAGCGTTTCAGGGTGGCATCCGAGGAGTCGATCAGCGCCACCACAATGTCTCCGTTGTGCGCGGCTTTTGTCTTCTCGACCAGAACGTAGTCCCCGTCGAGAATGGCTTCGTCCTGCATGGATTCGCCGCGCACTTCGAGCACGAACACTTCCTTCGAGCGCACAAAATCCGCCAGCGAGATGGTCTCGGTGTGCTCGACCGCTTCAATCGGACGCCCCGCCGCAATCCTGCCCACCAGCGGCAGCACCATGGCCGTGTTCACCGCCATCGACTGCTTCAACTTTCCCCGCGGCGGCAGCAGATCAATCGAGCGGCTGCGGTTGTAGTCCCGCGTCAGCAGCCCTTTTTTCTCCAGGTTGGTGACGTGCTTGTGCACCGTGGCCAGAGAACTCAGCCCCATGCCTTCCTTGATCTCTTCAAACGAAGGGGAGTACTGCTTCTCCGCCACGAAGCGCGAAATGAAGTCATAGAGTTCGCGTTGACGCCGTGTGATCGCCATGCCGGGAGCATAGGCGAAGGTAAGGCGAATGTCAATATCCAGGTGGGAGAGAACCTCCCGACCATGGGCTAGTTTGCGGTGCCGAGCAAGAACTCCGTTATCGAGGAGGCCGCGGCCAGCGCTCGTCCATCGCGGTCGGCTTCGGGATCGTACGAGGCGATGCCGAGGGCCTTGATTCTCGTGTGCGCTTGGATGGTTTTCACCGCTTCCTTTATGGTTTCGACCGTCAATCCGCCCGGTGGCGCCCACTGGTTCGCAATCGCTTCGGTTGGATCCAGCACGTCCAAATCGATATGCAAATAGACCCCGTCGACCTGGCGTGCCAATGACGCCAGTAGCGATCCGAGGTGCTCGGTCCCTGGGACGCGGGTAACTCCTGTCCGGTCCAGGAGCGTGACCTCGTCGGGCTCCAGATCGCGGGCTCCCACCAGCAGTATGTGCCCTCCGGGAACGGGGTCGAAGCCGGGGATGGTACGCGCCAACGTGGTCCAGCATTGGCCGGTGAGGATGCTGATCCCCATGCCATCCAGGAAACCTGACGTGGTTGTGTCGGGCGTCGTGGATTCGCCATGGGCGTCAAACCAGACCACGCCCGTATTCTGACACCCGCACCCGCTCACAGTTCCGACCGCGATGTTGCAGTTGCCCGACAGCACGATGGGGAAATCGCCTTCCCGTTTGCCAGCGCGAACTCGGTCCGCCACCGTGCGGCAGAGCGCAAATGCCGTTTTGATCTCCGCCAGGTGCGAGTCGGGATCCCTGATTTCTTCCTTGACGAATTTGTGGCCCAAGCGGGTTAGCAGCGGTTTCAGTCCGAACTCGAACAACCGGTCAGGGCCGCATCCCATCCTTGCCTTGTATTGACCTGAGTCGTAAGGAACGTTGAGAACCTGGATATTCATGATCGTTTGTCCTGGGATCGTTGTTCTGGCCGGGTGTCGGGTCGCCGAGCCCTCACCGCTCCAGCTGAACCAGCAACTTTCGCCCGCGCGCTCTCATCGCCGCCGTACCCGTTCGCGTAGCCTGGCGCAGAATCTCAATTACTCCAGGTCGAATACTCGGATCGTCTTGCGCCAAGTCAGCCAGCCCCTGAAGAGCGCATGTCTTGACAATAGAACTGCGGTCTTCCAGATATCCGACCAGCAAAGAAGTCGCGAGATTTCGTTGTTTGGTGTCGAGCAGCAATCTCGGAACCATCGCTGCGAGATGCCATCGCAGCTCCTGCTGTTCAGACTCAGCCATCAAACCGAGTAGTTCCCCCTTGTAGGGCTGGAGTAGGTCGCGGTTCTTCCGCGTGACTTTCTCGGCCGCGTCCGCCGCCCGCATTCGCACCAGAGGATCTTCCGACCACAAACCGGCAATCAGCTCGGGGAAAAGCGTCGGCGCCTTGCCCACCATCGCCGCCACCTGGTCAGAGCGGCCAATCATCCGCCGATCTCCGCCTTGCAAGAGGGAGAGGATGTTTTTTCGCGGCATGGGGCTTTTCTACTCCGCCGTAACTCCCTTCAGAAACACGTAATAAAAATCGACGCCGCGGAGAAAAGCCTCAACTTCGTTCCGCTCGTCCTTTCCGTGCGCCCGGATATCATCCTTGTCATACTGTTCGCCGGACACCGCGTAGGTCGGCATCCCGGCGGCGTTGGTGTAAACGCCATCCGATGCGCCCGTGCTCATATCCGGAAGTACGGGAATCCCGGGCCACATCTTGGCCGCAACCTTGTCCAGCGCATCGAACACTTCTTTCCGCGGAGCTGCGGGCACATAACTGTGGCGATCGGAGCCGTGATCGAGCAGTTGATTGTCGTTCTCGCGGAACTGCACTTTCACTCTAGGATCGGCCACGACTTTCTCGAGTGCCAGCCGGGTCTCTTCCAGCGTGTGTCCGGGCAGGATGCGGCAGTTGATGTTGGCCTGGGCCATTTGCGGCAGGGCGTTGTTGGCGTGGCCTCCGCTTAGGCGCGTCGCCACGCAGGTAGTGTGCATGGTCGAGTTATCCATCGGATCCTGCGACAGACGCGCTACCGCGTCCATGTCGGGAGGAGTCTTCAGCATCGCCTTCAGATCGGCCGCCCGCTGGCCTGTGGCGATCGGCACCTGGCGCTCGTAATAGGCGCGCGTGATGTTGTTCAACTCGAAGGGAAACTGGTAGTGGGCAATCCGCGTCAGGGCGTCGGCTAATTCATAGATCGCGTTCTCGGGCCTGGGCAGCGAGCTGTGGCCGCCGGGGTTGGTCGCCGTCAGCACAAAATCGCCGTATAACTTTTCCGTGGCATCGACCTCCATGATCAGTGGCTTGCCGTGATCAGCGAGCACGCCGCCGCCATCGTGGTTGAGCACGAACTCGGCGTCGATTAGTTCGCGATGATTCTTGAGGAGCCAGTCGACTCCATTCGAGGTGCCGCCTTCCTCGTCGGCGGTCAGGGCGAGAATAATGTCGCGGCTCGGCACGTATCCTTCTTTTTTCATGCGGATCAGCGTGGCCGACATGATGGCGTCGCCATCTTTCATGTCGCTCGATCCGCGGCCGTAGTAATAGCCGTCCTTCTCGATGAACTGAAATGGGTCCATCGTCCAATCCTCGCGCCGCGCTTCCACCACGTCGAGATGGCCGATTAGCAGGACTGGCTTGTGCTTCCCCGACCCATGCAGCCGCACAACTACGTTTTTCTTGCGGTCATTTGGGCCGAGCACCTGAATGTCGCGATCGGGGAACCCGGCATCGCGAAAGCGCTTGGCCATAGCTTCCGAGGCCGCGGTTACACTGCCTACTGAGTCCGTTGTATTGATTTCGATCAACTGTTTGAAAATGTCGACTGCCAGCTTGCGCGTCGCTTCGTCCGCTGGCGACAGTTGTTGCGCTTGGATTGAAACTACCAATATTGCAGACAAGAACAGGCCCAACCACAATTGCTTAGATTTCAAGTCAATCCTCCAAAGTCGATCCTCAAAAAGATTGCCGCAAGAAATTCTGTCACGCGCGGTGGCTGAAAGCTAACAGATTCGTGGCGCTAAGGCCAAGTTTGGCGGGGCGAACGTGACCGAGGGATTTGAGTTGCAATGTTGAACTCTGGACGCTACCTTCGCCAAGTACGCCTTCACGAATACGCGATGACTAGCGTGCATGACAACCGGACGAAGATCGCGGCCGCTAGAATCGCGCTGCTGTTTTGCATTTTCTTTCTGATCGCGGGCGGCTTGGGCTATCCCATCTTAAACCGATTCGACCCGCGCCAGACGCCCGGGCTCTCCGACGTTAAAACCTACGCAGCGCTGGTGACAGGAACGGCTGGCCTTGATGCCGAAGATCTGCGCTTCCGCCGCTTTCGCGTGCTGGTTCCGTGGCTCGCCAGGCCTTTTTACTGGCTGGCACGAGGACGATCTTCCTCGTGCACTTGGGACCCGGTGATGTTCGGACTTCTGGCTGCCGATTCTCTGTTTGTTGCCGGGACCGCCGTTCTCATCGTGATTCTCGGGAACCGCAAGCTGGGCAGTTCCGCCGCCGGACTGGTTGGCGCCTTGCTTTACCTGGTCAATTTTGCCGTTCCGAATCTTCGTTTGGTTGGGTTGGTAGACGCCGGCGAAGGCTTCTTCCTGCTGGCATTGCTCTGGAGCTTATCGGAGTTTGAGCTCTGGGCCTTGCCCGTGATCGCCGTGCTGGGAGCGCTGACGAAAGAAACGTTTATCCCGTTCAGCATCGTGCTTACGTCGGCGTGGTGGTTCTCAACCTGGCGCGATCGCAATGATAATGATAAGGATGAAGGCAATCGCCCTCGAAATCGTTTCTTACCGGATGCTGCCTGGATCGTGACCAGCTGGGCCCTAGGTTTTGCCGCGATGATCGCTTTGCAATGGTCGATCACCGGCAGGTTTGTAAGTCCGCTGCAGTTTGGTCTCGACCTTCATCGCGGTGGCGGCACCTACCTTGCTCCCTCGCTGCACGATCGAAACCTCTGGTACACCTTTTTGTGGTTGTTGCCCACCGCCATCCCCAACCTGA
>JBAVVP010000225.1:0-3904 GCA_049697355.1 Terriglobales bacterium | reverse complement strand
CACTAGTACTGTGACCGCATGGAAGTGTATGAACCCGTGTGGGGAGACGGGGCATGGGAAGGTAGGTGTCCTTCGACTCCGCACGATCATCGCTTCGCGATGATCATGCTGCGCTCAGGATGACAGTCGGATCTTTAATGCGGTCAGGGTACTAGGACTATGCCAGCTGAGTTTGACCGCTCTCCCTGCCGCCAGTTAGGATTCCGTAGTGATCTCCACGCCGATCGGTTTCGCGCGGGCTGTTTTTTTCATATAGTTCCTTTGCATACTTTTCCGATCCCTTTTAAACTACTGGATCGACTTCATTCGACCGATTGAGCGGTAGGCAGTCATCGCTAGTAATCAACAAACGCCGGGCCGGAACCGGGACCCGCGATTCCAAGATTTAGAAACGAGGAGAACATGGCAGCCGTTGATGAAAAAGTGAAACAGATTATTGTCGAGCAGTTGGGTGTGGACGAGGGCGAGGTCACGCCCAGCGCTTCGTTCGTGGACGATCTGGGCGCCGATTCGCTCGACACGGTCGAGCTCGTGATGGCCTTCGAAGAGGCCTTCGATATCGAAATTCCCGACGAGGATGCGGAGAAGATCCGCACCGTAAACGACGCCGTAGACTACATCGGGAAGCACGCAAAGGCGGGCAAGTAATTTGGCTAGTACCTCGGCAAGACGGGTGGTCATTACCGGCATCGGCTTGATCTGCGCTGTGGGCAAGAACACCGCCTCGGTGTGGCAGTCGCTGCTCGCAGGCCAAAGCGGCGTCAGCCGCATCACCGGGTTCGACGCCTCAGCATTCGCCTGCCAGATCGCCGCCGAAGTCCGCGACTTCGATCCGCTTAATTTCATCGAGAAAAAAGAAGTGAAGAAGATGGGGCGCTTCATCCACTTCGCGATCGCGGCCGCCGAGGAAGCGATGAAGATGTCGCAACTCCAAGTCACTCCCGAAAACGCCGAAAACGTGGGCGTGCATATCGGCTCGGGCATCGGCGGATTCGACGTGATCGAGCGCGAGCATACCGCGTTGCTCGAAGGCGGACCGCGCAAGATCTCGCCTTTTTTTATTCCCGCTTCTATTGTCAACCTCGCCGCCGGACATGTTTCCATGAGGCTTGGCGCCAAGGGTCCGAATGAAGCGACGGCGACGGCCTGCACCACCAGCGCCCACTCCATCGGCGATTCCTTCCGCATCATCCAGCATTGCGATGCCGACGTGATGATTGCCGGAGGCGCCGAAGCCGCCATCACACCCATGGGGGTTGGCGGATTTGCCGCGATGCGCGCCCTTTCGACACGCAACGACGAACCGGCTCGCGCCAGCCGTCCATGGGACAAGGATCGCGACGGCTTCGTCATGGGCGAAGGCGCCGGCATTCTTATTCTCGAAGAACTTGAGCACGCCCGCCGCCGGGGCGCTCCCATTCTGGCGGAAATTGTCGGTTACGGCATGTCCGCCGACGCCTACCACATGACGCAGCCCGCTCCCGAGCACGAAGGCGGTTTCCGCGTCATGCGCAACGCCCTGCGCGATGCGAAACTCGATCCCGGCGTCGTCGGCTACGTCAACGCTCACGGCACCTCAACGCCGCTGGGCGACACGCTCGAAGCGCACGCCATTCGAAATTTGTTTGGGAAGAAAGTTCCGGTGAGTTCCACCAAGTCCATGACCGGCCATCTGCTGGGTGGAGCGGGCGGACTGGAGGCGGGAGTAACGGTGCTGGCGTTGCGCGACCAAATTTTGCCTCCGACCATCAACCTCGAGAATCAGGACCCCGAAACCGATAACATGGATTTCGTTCCCAAGCACGCGCGCAAGACGGAATTCGAGTACGCCATGTCGAATTCGTTCGGCTTCGGCGGAACGAACGGCGCGTTGCTGTTCCGACGGTGGACGGAATAGAAGGGCCCTCACCCTTTGTCATGCTGAGCGGAACAGGACGATCCGCGCAGCGGGTCGTTCTGCGGAGCCGAAGCACCCCTAGCCGTTCCCGAATCTTTCATCCACGGATAGCAATCGCCAGCCAGATCCAGCCAATGCGGATTGACGACTTTGATGAGCGCGATCTTCTTCGATCGCCGCCATCCCTTGAGTTGCTTTTCGCGAGCGATAGCTTTGTGAACGTCGTCGAACGATTCCCGGTAAAGGAGCCGTTCCACCTCGTATTTGTCCGTGAATCCTTCGATCCGATGAAACTTATGCTGGAAGACCCGCTTGAGGAGATTGCTGGTGATCCCAATGTAAGGGTACCAGTGATGCTGCTCATGATGTAGACACAATACGTCTTGCGTTCGCCGTGCATGTGGAAGTAGGGGTCCTTCGACTCCGCATGGCCTTCACTTCGTGAAGGCCATGCTGCGCTCAGGATGACATTGTGGATGGGTTGCGAGCGATGCGCCGTGATGCCCCTCACATCAAGAATGTGAGGTTATTGGTTTTTACCTCTGCAATCTGACCTCTGACCTCTTCAATCTTTCTTCATCGCGTCGATCAGCACGTAGAGCTGCGAAGTGTCCTTCACCTCGACGTAGGGCTTGCCGCTCCGCTTGTTGCTGACTACCCAGATGGTCGGAGTATGGTCGATTTGCAGACTCATGCCCAAGTCTTTGTCCGCCCTCACCAGAGCCGCCAGCTTGCCCGAAGGATCCACCACAAACGGCAAAGCAATCTTATGTTCGGCGGCAAACTTCTCGGCAAATCCGCGCAAGTTCTGCGGGTTGATCTCCAACTGGTGCTCGAACACCGTGTCGCGGAACTCGTTCCCTGTTTCCTTGGAATGCGTGTCGAAGTAGCGCGCCAGCACGGCAGCCTCGAACGACCAGTTGTGCATGGGCAAGGTGAAATCGTGGCGGACCACGGGAATCTTATAAGTCCGTCCTGCCTGAGCCAGCAGCGGCGCGACCCGGCCGCATTGCGGACATTGCAGGTCTTCGAAAACGATAATCGCAATCTGCGCCCCCTTCGGCGGACGCAGAGCCTCCGGCGGATCCTGCGCGAAAACCGGCAGGCAGGCGAGAACCAGACACAGGAAGAGCAGAGTTGGAAAAACAGCGGAAAGTGGCGTCAGTCTTTGAATCTTCATAGTTTCGTTTGTTTTACTTGGATGCCCATCGAACCCAGAATGTCCTTCTATGGTAGCGAATTCAGGCCATTCGCGCACCTGCGGAGCCCGAAATTCGCTGCGCAGCCCCTAAAGGGGCGATTGATTTCGAAGGACTTGCGGTATCGCTAAAGCGATACCCTGATACGAAACTGACCTGCCCTTCGGGCGATAACGATCGCTGCCGAGCTTCGCTCGGCGGGACGGGCGAGACGCCCGTCCCCACACCAGGGCTGCCTCGCTTCGCTCGGCGGGACGGACGAATGCGTCCGTCCCTACGCTTACTTCAGGTCAGCACCGGGTTCGAGATTGTAAAAATAATAGAAACGCAGGCCGAGGAGTTGGCCGGGAAATTCTTTCGGCAGCGGCGGAAACGGTGTTGAGGCGGTGATGCTGGCCCAGGCTGCACGGTCGAGCGCAACGTCGCCAGAAGAGGTGCGAACCGCCATCTGCGTCGATCTGCCATCTTTCAGGATGACGAATTCAATCGAAAGCTTTCCCTGTTTCAAGATCGGCGGATACACCGACGGCGGCATCAGGTTATACCAATTCTGTTTCACGATGGCCACGACCCGCGTCAGATAAGGACCGAAATCCACGCCCATCGTGTCGGTCAGAATCTCCGCCTGATCGAGCGCCTTCGCCCCGCTCCGGCCTGGGCTCCCCCAATCGCCCGCTTGGTCTCCACTGTTATACCCGCGGTTGGCAGCGGCCGCCCGGGCCGCTTGGTCGATGGCCGAGCCTGCCGTCATGTGTGCGTTAAAATCCGGCTGCTGCCTGTTCTGCGGAGGCAAGCGCAACTGCGCCGC
>JBAVVP010000224.1:0-1700 GCA_049697355.1 Terriglobales bacterium | reverse complement strand
CACCCAAGTTCCATGGCGACGCTTCGTCTGCGTTCTCCGCAAGCTCGGCTATACTGCCGAAAAGGGGAAGGCTGGGGCAGTGAGATCGTTCACAAACCCGAATCGCATGCCTAAGGTCATTTCACTGCGCGAACCTCACCCCGGAAAGAACCTCGGCGCAACGGTGTTGCGCAAGTATCTCCGGCAACTTCTCCTCAACGAAGATGAGTTCCTGCACCTCTTAGAGGACTGCTAGATCGGACGCGCGAACGACAGCTCATGTCCGTCCGGATCGATCAGGTGAAAATAGCGCTCGCCCCATTGGGCATCCCGTGGGATTTCGGGATTGAATCCTTTTTCTTTAAGGTGCCGCCAGAATACATCCATGTCCGCGACATGAAAAATAAGCCGCCCCACTCGGCAACCGCGTTCGACCCTGTAGGCCCAGCGGGCTTGAGCGCGGCGACGCCCCGGCATCGGTGAATTTTTTCATTGACGTGGCGACGCTACCGAAGGAGACTTCGCAGATAACCATCTCGACGGGTTCCCTGAGAGGAGCAGAAGGGGGAATCTCATGCCTGAGCGATGCAAACGCTGCGAGCAGTACGAGAAGCGTCAGAGAGATGTGCGTGAGCGTCGTACAAATCTGTGGCGCAGGGGAGAGCTTACGGACGCCGCCGCAGAGAAACTGACTTCCGAGGAGCAACGGATTGACCACGAATTAAGAGAACATCGGGCAGCCGAGCACGTGCATTCGCCGCTCTCGACGGCGAAAACGCTCGCAATCGAGCCGAGCCAGAATCTTGAAGAAAAGATCCGCCGACTGGCGTATGAACTTTATGAGGCGCGTGGCCGGGAAGATAGCCATGACATGGAAGACTGGCTCCGCGCCGAAGCTGAGATCACGGCCAAGAACGCAAAGACTGCCGCAGCCTAGGCTCAACTAAGGTAACAAGAAAAGGCCCAGGCAATCCCCCGGGAGCATTAGCTTCGCAAGTTATGGCGTCCTAATCGGATCGGCCTGTTCTGGCCTACTGCGCATTTTGGCCTTGATCGACCAGTTCGTACGACGACGTGAGCTGGATGGCCTTGTGCAGCGTGCGGTATAGCGGGCAACGCATGGCGTACATTCCGTGGACGCGTTCCACGGTCTCGCGCGCCGACTCCGGCGCCGCCAGCTTCATGGCAACGTGGATGCGCCGGATCACGAGCACTCCTTCTTCCTTTTCCACTTCTCCGGTGACGTCCGCCACCAGCCGCCCCCCACTGGCATCGATGTGGCGCGCTTCCAGCGCACCTCCGAACGTCCCCATCATTCAACCCGCGGTCGCAGCGATGACGTAATCAATGGTGGAGGTGTGCTGCTCCCCCAGCTTTGCCGGATCCATCTTGTAGTGCTCAGCAATGGCTCCATGCACGCTGAACGTGACCGGATTCTGTTCTCCCGGCAAGTGTGCGACCCGCACCGGCCCGACCTTGCGTTCTATGCGGGACTTGGAAACGTAAACTACATCGCTCATCAGTAATTCCAGTAGGAAATTCCTTTTACCTGCAAAAACACTAATGATTGTAAACTTTCTAAGATATCGGGACCGACTGCATTGAGGGCGGAGCTCTCTCAGCACGTCACGTGGAGGATCGCGTTCGTCTCCTCAGTGCCCTGCTCCAACGCTGCAATGGCTCGGGGCGTCGGGACCACGAGCAATTCGACTTTGCGCCGC
>JBAVVP010000223.1:0-15457 GCA_049697355.1 Terriglobales bacterium | reverse complement strand
GCGCAGGGCCCGGTGGTGGCGAGGGACTACCCGGTGCAGAGCAAAGGCGGTTCCCGGCGCCAGGAAGGTTACCGACATGGCGAACGCGATCAGGGCCTTCAGCAACGTTCCCGGCAGTTTTGAGCTTCTCATCATCGCGACGGTATTGCTACCTCGACCACGCCTTTCGACAACCCAACCTTGGAACTCTTTGGTTGTGGAAAAGTGTCCATTTCCCAACAGGCTCTCGAATTGTAAATGAGAGATGAATAATTGTGCCAAGCAATTCGTGCGAACTCACATTACTTAAGGAAGTTGCGGGTGGTTACCGGCGGTATTTTGCTGGTTTCACGTGCCAAACGTTCGGATAAGCCCCTTTTGAGGGCTGGATAATGCCGCCCGATAGCTAGGAGAGACGGGGGCAAGCCCCGTCTCTACAGTAGGAGCGCTTCACTTCCGCAGCAGGTCGCCGAGGGCTTGTTTCATGACCTGGCCGCCGACGTCGGCAATCGACGTGGTCAGCGGAATGCTCTTCGGGCAAATCTCGAGGCAGTTCTGAGCGTAGCCGCATTCCTGGATGCCGCCGTCTCCCATGAGCGCTGACAGTCGCTCGCGCTTCAGGGCCGCGCCGGTGGGATGCGTGTTGAACAGGCGTACCTGCGATATCGTGGCCGCGCCGACGAATCCCGTGTCTTCATTGAACTGCGGACAGGCTTCCATGCAGCAGCAGCACGAGATACAGTTCGACAACGGATAGGCCTTTTCCTGCTCTTCCATGGTCATGCGCGGGCCGGGGCCGAGATCGTAGGTTCCATCGACCGGCACCCAGGCTTTGACCTTCTTCAGGTTCTCGAAGAGCACGCTGCGATCGACGGCGAGGTCTCGAATGATGGGAAACTTCGAGAGCGGCTCGAGCTTGATCGGCTGGTCGAGGTTATCGATCAGGGTCGAGCACGCCATACGCGCGCGTCCATTGATTAGCATGGCGCAAGATCCGCAGATCTCCTCGAGACAATTCGAGTCGTAGGCGACGGGCGTGGTCTGCTTGCCGTCGCGGGTAATGGGGCGGGCCGCGATCTCCATCAATGCCGACGTGATGTTCATGTTCGGCTTGTAAGGAATCTCGAACTCTTCCCACGACGGCTTCGCCTGGGGGGTGAGTTGGCGTTTGATCTTTATGATTACGGTTTTATTGTTCGGCATCGTCCTGTTCTTTCGAGGCGCTAATATTCAATTTCGTTATTTGTGGCTCACCGGTGTGCTTCGATTTATAAGCCCAAATGATTGCCGCCATGAGCCAAAGGCAAGCGTTAATCGCGTGATCGGCGTCGCGTCTGTACCAAAATCCACTTCCATTAGCGATCGCAAAAAAAGCATAGGCGACGCTAAACAGCAACGACCAACGGCGATGGCGAGATCTTGTCGGTTCTTCAATCTGTTGAAACAAGAGAGCATCCTTGTCCAAATCAATAGCCCTCAGGGGCTAAAGCCCGTGTCTTTGTTGGCTCTTGGCGGCACGACTAAAGTTGTGTCTTCCCTTATTCGTTTCCCGAAGCGAAACACCGTCACAAGAAAAACAACCGGGAAGGGCACGAGTTCCACCCGTGCCAGTTTAGGCTGAAAGAGAACTGCGGCTTCCAGCCGCTGAGGTTGCTCTTGAGGCCTTCACGACTCTTTTCTCCCCCGGAACTTATTTCTTAACTTTCTCGACCTGGCATCATCGCAACCTGTTTCCAGTCGAAGCCTATGCCCGATTATTCCTCAAGACCCTTTACCACTACCGTCGAGAAGGTCGCTATACACTGCACGCCTTCGTCCTTATGCCCGATCACGTTCATCTCCTGCTTACTCCGGCTCAGGACGTGACAATCGAGCGCGCCGTCCAGCTGATCAAGGGCGGATACTCTCATGCGCTCGGCACTCTGATCGGGCGAAACTCGGAAGTGTGGCAGCGCGGATTCACCGATCATCGGATTCGCGGTGCTCAGGACTTCGTTCATCATCGAAATTATGTTCATCAGAATCCTGTTGTTGGCCGGTTGGTTCTTAATTCTTCCGAGTACCGGTATTGCTCCGCCTTCCCGGGATTCAAACTGGACCCGTGGCCCCCAGCGGCTGAAGCCGCAGTCTTGGGGAACGCCTCAATCGGCACGAGTCGAACTCGTGCCCTTCCCGGTTCCGCATGAACGGGGCGAGTAACTCGTGCCCTTCCCGGTTCTTGCCGATAACCCATAATGCGATTACAAATTCCTCGAATGTTGCTTATCAATGTTCGGCCTTTGGATCGACATCAATCTCTGGTTTGCCGCCAGCACGTGGCAGCGCGCAGGTATCGCCTCAACCGGGAGCAACTGCTCCGTAAGCGATGATTGCGGCGCCAAAAATTAGAGTCAGCCACTGCCGTTCGATAATTCCATTGGCCATGATTACAATGCCCAACGCCGCGAAGATGAAACCGCGAACCCGTTTGAAGGTGAGGACTCGGTTCATGGACGTGCTTGAGGGCATCAGTACTTCCTCGGCCGCGGCTGAATCAGCGCCGCATCCACCGGTTCAAACTCGAACTTCGGCTCGTCGAGATCGGGTGCGAAGACGGCTTTTGTGGTCTTCATCCAATTCTTGTCGTCGCGCTCGGGGAAATCGGGTTTGTAGTGCGAGCCGCGGGACTCGTCGCGCATGGCCGCTCCCTGCGCGATGACACGCGACAACTGCAGCATGTTGTAAAGCTGTCTGGCGAAGGCGACAGTCGTGTTCGCCCACTGTGCGCGATCGCTCAGATTGATCTTCTGGAAGCGGTTCAGCAGCTCCACGACCTTAGCGTCCGCCTCTTCGCACTTCTTGCTGTAGCGGATGACGGTGCAGTTCTCGGTCATGACCGCGCCGAGTTCGCGCCAGAGCAGGAAGGGATTCTCGTTGCCGTCGGCTTTCATCAGCCCGGCGTTGATTTCTTCCTGCCGTTTGCGTTCGGAGTCGAAATGTCCGTTGGTGGGCGCGGCTTGCAGACCCTTGGCGTACTGCACGGCATTGGGGCCGGAGACGAAGCCGCCGAAAATGCACGACAGTAGCGAGTTGGCGCCCAGACGATTGGCGCCGTGGTACTGGAATTCGCACTCGCCGGCGGAAAAGATTCCGGGAATATTCGTCTGGTGTTTGTAATCGATCCAGAGGCCGCCCATGGTGTAGTGCATGCCGGGGAAAATCTTCATGGGCACGTCGTGCGGGTCGACGCCGACAAACTTTTCATAGATGTCGAGAATGCCTCCCAGTTTGCGGTCGAGCGTCTTGCGGTCAATGTGGGTGAGGTCGAGATAGACCATCGGCTGGCCGTCGATGCCGAGGTTGTGTTTGTAGATGACCTCGAAGATTTCGCGGGTGGCCACATCGCGCGGGACCAGGTTGCCATATTTCGGATACCGCTCTTCGAGGAAGTACCAGCGCTCTTTCTCAGGAATGGATTTGGGATCGCGCTTGTCGCCCTGCGTTCTGGGCACCCAGACGCGGCCACCTTCGCCGCGCGCCGATTCCGACATGAGGCGCAGCTTGTCTTCGCCGGGGATGCAGGTGGGGTGAACCTGAATGAACTCGCCGTTCGCGTAGTAGCAGCCTTGCTGATAGAGCGCGGACTGCGCTGATCCGGTGCAGACGACGGAATTGGTGGACTTGCCGAAGATGGCGCCAACGCCGCCGGTACAGATGATGATGGCGTCGGCGGGGAAAGTGCGAATTTCCATGGTGCGCAGGTCCATCGCGCAGATGCCGCGGCAGACGTGCTTTCCGTCGAGCACGGCGGAGAGGAATTCCCAGTGCTCGTATTTCTTCACCTTGCCTTCGGATTCGTAGCGGCGCACCTGCTCGTCGAGCGCGTAGAGAAGCTGCTGGCCGGTGGTGGCTCCGGCAAAGGCGGTGCGGTTATAGAGCGTGCCACCGAAGCGGCGGAAGTCGAGCAGCCCTTCGGGTGTGCGATTGAAGGGGACGCCCATGCGGTCGAGCAGATCGATGACGCCGGGAGCGGCCTCGCACATGGCCTTGACCGGCGGTTGGTTGGCGAGGAAGTCGCCGCCATAGATGGTGTCGTCGAAATGGATCCAGGTGGAATCGCCTTCGCCCTTCAGGTTCTTGGCGGCGTTGATGCCACCCTGCGCGCAAACCGAGTGCGAGCGCTTTACCGGGACGATCGAGAACAGGTCAACCTCACCGCCCATTTCGGCGATCTTGATCACGGCGGAGAGGCCCGCGAGGCCTCCGCCCACTACGATAATTTTCGGAGCTGCCATGCTGTATGAGTCCGATCTGCCGAGCCCTCAGGGGCTAAAGCCCGCGTTTCTTATTGTCTCTGAGCGGCACGGCTGAAGCCGTGCCCTTCCCAGAACCACTGATGAGACAACCTGCACTACAAACTCGCGCAATCTCTACCGCATTACAATGCTTTCCGAAGCTGCATTCGAATCCAAAGGCTGGTAGGGCCGGCTCAGGAATCCGTACATACTGGCCGCGCCGATCGCAACCAACCCGAGGGCGACCGCCAGGCAGAGATAGCCAAAGCGGCGGCGCGCCTTTTCCCCGGTGGTAATTCCCCACTTCGCGGCAAACAGCCATAGACCGTAGCTGAAATGCCAGGAAGCGGCGATGATGCCAACCGCGTAAAAAGCGATCATCCATGGATTCTGAAATTCTCCCTGAACCTTGGCGAACGACTGCATGGGATGCGTCGGCAGGTGCACGCCGGTGAAGCGCAGGTAATACGTGTGCTGCACCATGTAGACGAGCGCGATGATTCCGGTCCAGCGCTGGGAGGTATACAGCCAGTTGCCCTGCCACGGATAGGCGGCGACATTCGTTTCGCCTTGATACCAGATATAGAGACCGTAGAAGCCGTGGTAAAGAATCGGAATCCAGATGAAGAACAATTCGAGGCCGACGACGAACGGCAGGCTGTTGAGAAACTTAACCTGCTCGCCGTAGGCTTGGGCGCCCTTGAAGGCTTCGGCATTCGAGATGAAGTGTTCGAGAAGGAAGGCTCCGATGGGAACGATGCCGGTGAGCGAATGCAGACGCCGCAGCAGGAATGAATATCCTTCACCGGCGCGCAGCGGAGCGACGCCTGGTTTGATTCTGGGTGTGACAGAACTCGGAGCGACGGGACTTGCAGCTGATGCCACGATGACAGCTCCTTACGGGGTCCAGAGTTAAAACTAACGATTATCGTCGGGCACGGGAAGGGAAGTCAAGGAAGATCGCGGCTGCGATCCGTCACAGCTCTAGAAGACCAGAATTACGAACGAAACGATTCTTAGACTGAAAACACTATCCTCTCAACGGCATGCGGGAACGATCCCCGTTGAACAACCTTAGTCCGATGCTCAGTTTTGAGCTAAGAGGATTTTCCGATGAATGAGCAAAATGATGTTCCGGCCACATATCGACCAGCCCCAGCACCATTGACGGAATCTCAGGCGAAGAGGTCAGCGGCTGTTTCCCACCTCGTCTACCGGGGAAAGGGAACCGTCATCATCGCGGGAACTTGCTTTCGGCGCGTCTACGTATTTTCGCCGACAGAGTGCGAGCAATTGGTGGATGCGGAAGATGTGGGCGCGCTCGTGAGTACGGGCCTTTTTGGGATCCGGCGCTAGGTCGCACGACACCACTCCAGGAAGGCGCGGAAAGCCGCGCCCCGATGGCTGTACCGCGCTTTTTCCTCCGCGCTTAATTGGGCGAAGGTCTTGCCGATTTGCGGGAAATAAAACAGTGGGTCGTATCCGAAGCCGTTTTTTCCGCGGGGCGCGTCCAGCAGGACGCCTTCCGCGGTGCCGCGAAACGTGCGCAGCGTCTGGCCGTCGCGGGCCACGGCGAGCACGCAGACGAAGCGCGCGGTGCGTTTTTCTTCGGGCACGCTCGCAAGTTCGCGCAGCACGCGCGCGTTGTTGGCTTCGTCCTCAGTGTTGCACTCGGCCGCGTGCGGGTCGTCAGCAGCATACCTGGCGGAATGCACACCGGGGGCCCCACCGAGCGCGTCAATCTCCAGGCCGGAGTCGTCGGCCAAGACCAGTTCACTGGGAACGACCAGACTGTAGGCTTCCGCTTTCTTGCGTGCATTCTCCTCGAAGGTGGTTCCGTCTTCGACAACCTGGGGCAGAGACGAAAAGTTTGGGATGGTTGCGATCGTAATGCC
Organism: Terriglobales bacterium; assembly: GCA_049697355.1. Classification (GTDB taxonomy): domain Bacteria; phylum Acidobacteriota; class Terriglobia; order Terriglobales; family Acidobacteriaceae; genus Acidiflorens. The sequence continues at coordinate 9,309 of JBAVVP010000223.1, read as the reverse complement.
ATAGGGCGCAGCGGCTCCTGCCAAATCGCGGAGCTTGCCAGCGTTCGAAGTTGCGACTAGGACGCGCTGTTGCATCGTAGGGATCATTGTAGCTTTCCCTATTTTTCGGCCGTGTCCCTTGTGGTTCAACCGAGAGCTGATAACCATAGCGTACACGGGGGATTACACCGGTTGTCCTTGGTTCGCTTTTGGCCGTGCCATGGTCCATCCTGCAATCAGGAGTCCGAGGCTGATCAGCGAAACGACGTTTCCGACTACCCGATCGCTTGTCCGGCGAAAATAGATATGCACATCGCTGTCTCCGGCAGTCAGCGGAATAACGATCAGACGAGTCACATCGGTGGTTCGTGTCTTGGCGGGCTTGCCGTTTACCTCGACTTCCCACGCCGGGTAGCTGAAAAGGCGCACGGTCAGATTTCGCGGCGTGGCAGCGTGGACGGTAAAGTGTTTCTCGATGGGCCCCCACGCTGACACCTGGCTCGGAACCGGGGCTCCCGCATCATCGCTGACGAGAGGCAGACTTTTGTCCAACTCGTAGGAGTCGGCTCCGGCCGGGACGTATTCGTCGGTGCCTTCGTAGCCGGTGCCGTCGGCGAGGGCATGGTCCATCTCGCGGATATCGCTGGCAGTCTCCCACCATGGTGGCTGGATCCGATACCCGGCGACGATAACCGCAGCCAGCAGAATTGCGCACGCCAGTCCCCGCGAGCGCCAGCCTCTGGCGGCCGTGGTCAGAAGCATGGCCAATGCGGCGTTCATGCAAAGCAGCCAGCGGAAGGGAAGTTGCACGAAGCGGAGCTTGGGCAAGTGCTGCCAGAGCAAATTGCTCAGCGAGAGCATCAGGATCGCGCTGGCGGCACCCCAGGCGGAAAGCAGGGTCCAGGGCGTTTCCGCCCCTGTCGCACTGCGCGCGACTGGACAGCCGGAGGCGGCTGTCCCTACGTGTTTCTTCCAACAGCGGCGCGAAACCCAGATCGCGAGGGCGAGGACTCCGATCTCCGTGAGCGCCACGGTCGAAACCAGAAGATTGAAACGGTTGTGATCGGGGTCGGCGATGATGGTGAAAAGAAAATTGTCCTGCGGGCGCACCCCCGGCGACAGCACCTCGCCGATATTAACCCAGCGCATTTCGTAAACGGCGGGAATCAAATAGAACGACGCCAAGCCGGCGCCAAGCGCGATCGCGAGCGCCGTCCGCAACAGCGGACGCCAGGATCGATGCCATGACCGCTCTTGCATCGCCAGGACCAACGTCAGGCCAGCCACCGAGTAGTGAATCATGACGGCCGCGGGTGCGTTCGTCAGCCAGGCGGCGGCCAGCGTGAGCGTCAACCACAGCGCTGGGCGAAAGCCGGGCTCGTGTTCCGGCGACTCGCGTTGCGGCGAAAAGATCCGCAGTAGACAGAGCAGTACCAGCGGCAGAAGGACCGAGGCTAGCAGTTCGGCGTAGGCGCTTCGCCAGTAGACGATCAACAAGTGGTAGGGATTCAGCGCGTAGAATACAGCCGCAAACAGCGCGTCCGGGGCGCGGAGCCACTCGCGGGCCAGCCGGTACATGGACGCTCCGGCAAGCGTGAGCACAATCCAGCAATACGCGCCCGGCACCATCTTCCAGGGCAGAGCCGCACCGAGCACGGCTCCCAGAGTCCACGAAGCGGGAGGATAAAACAGGAACCGAGCCTCGCCGTATCCCCAGTATCCGAGCGCGGCCCAGCGCGGATAGACGATGCCATGCTTCCATTGGCCCAGGACTTCCATCCACGAAAACAAGTGGAACTCAAAATCATGGCCGGACGGATTGCCCCACCAGAAGAACGGAGCGATGGCCAGCAGGCAAGCGCCAGCCAGCAGGAGCGCGCGCGAAATCGGGGTTCTGAGCAGTTTAAACTTTACCTTAATGTTGTGTAGAGACGCGGCTTGCCGCGTCTCCCGCTGCAGAGCAATTCTATTGCATTGGAAAATTCTCGGAAGATTAACCGAAGCGAAATCATTCAGCAAGAATGGTGACGTAGTCTGGGATCAACGAGGTGGAACCGACAACCGGGGGCTGGGGCGGCACTAAAGACGGGGTGCCGGTCCGGTTCCCGGTTTCTTGGAGAGATCATCTGTCTGGAGCGGACGCTCATTGGCTGGGGCGAGCTGCGCTCGCCTGGACAGCCGAGGGCGGCTGTCCCTACGTTTAGGTTGGTTCTTATTGGTCGGCGGCGACGGGATTTCGCTGGCGCTGCAGTTCGACGAGAAACGCGTCTTCCTCCAGCGCAGGGCCGGTCCGCAGCAATTCCAGCAGGGGATCGTCCGCATCGGTTTCGGCGCTCGCGGTCGGGCTGAGATCGACTGCGTTGGCGACCAGAGAACGCGGAGAAGTTTCCAGTTGCGGAGTGGTCCCGGGCTGCCCGGTGAGGAATTCGATGAAATCGCCCACGCTCTTGCGTTGCTCTTCGGTGCGAGCGGGGAATTCAATGCCCATGCCATGTCCCGGATGCATGACCCGCACCAACCCTTCGGCGTGAATTTCCATTCCGGCGGCGCGCAGGCACAGGTCGACGGCGGAGGACTGTGGGAAGGGAGATTCGGTCTGCACATAGCACCCGCCCAGACTGAGGTCGGTGAGCTTGCATTGCGTGACCGCGTCGGGTTCTTCGGGCAAGGCGTCCTGCGAACGGGCGGACAACCAGTCGCCCATTTCGCCGCGCATCTTGGGGTCCATGTCGAGAAAGCGGAAGCCGGTTTGACCGTTGGCGATACTCCAGGCAACTTCCGCGTCCCCTTCAATGCCCGCGCCTTCGGGCAGCTGAAAGGAGATGCGAACCATGGTCCCAGAGGGAAGCGGTTTGGCCGCCAGCACATCCACGCCGCCAGTGCTCAGGTCGAGCAGAATGCCTTCGACCGTACTGTGGTCTTCCATGTGAATCGAAGCTGCCGCCTGCACCGCGACTCGCAACGATTGCCGCCTTTCGCGCTTCAGCATCGCCGTCGCAGCGCGCAAGGTGGTTTGAGCCTGCTCGGGGCTGACCGGTTTGGTGAGGATGAAATGAGCTCCCGCTCCCAGAATCGAACGGATCTGCGACGCATCGTGGAGCAAGGCGACCGTGACCGGCGGCTTACGGTCGGGGCCCACCAGGCGGCGGCAACCTTCCAGCAGCAGAGAGGCCGCTTCGGGATCGTCGAAATCGACGATAACCTGGTCGAACCGCTCCTCCGCCAGTCGAGCCACGGCGACATCGGCCGCGTTCGACCGGTCCACCGCAACCCCGAATTGCGACAAGACCTGGATCAGCGTTTCCGCCGTCGGTTCGTCCTTGGTCACTAGCAATGCCTGCAAGATCATGCGCCCGAGCCTCCGCCTCGCGCTTTGCCTGTACAGTCAGGCGCCTTCTACGGCCAGCGCGGAGTTGCGCTGCGCCCTGGTTTCGCCGCGGCCGGAGACGATTGAGCGCTGGCCTTAGCCGCCATCGCGTTGGAATGTTCCTCGTCCACTTCCGCCAGCACCGCGCTATCGTCCTCGTTCTCGTTTTCCGCAAGCAAGGGCGCGACTTCGCGCAGTTTCTCGGCTGCCTGCTGCAGCATTTCGATCTGCTTTCCCAACTGCGTGTACTGCGCCTGCTTGCGGCGCAAAACCTCATGAATATCCTTCATACAACCCCCTGCGCCTGACTGTAGGTTTGGACCAAGGCAAGGTCAACGCTAAAGGCATCGCAGACCGTTACGGCAGTAACCGAAGAAGAGGGCGGGGTGCGCGCTTTAAAGCGGTGTTCGGACAAGCTCAGCTGACAGGAAGCGCTCGAAACCATCCTGAGCAGGGGATCGTTTCCTGCGACGGCCAATCCGCGCGAACGCTTGGCTCAAAATCAGAAGCCCCGCCTTGCGGCGGGGCCATGAGTTTGAGTGTTCTGGGCGAACCGACAGATTTGAGTTATGCCCCGATCAGCTTGCGACGGAACATTCCAGCGAGACCCACCAGGCCTGTTCCCAGAAGGCCCAATGTTCCGGGTTCCGGGACGGCGATGTTTGTGGTACCCCCGAACATGTGCCCTCTGCCAATTATGAGCTGGTTGTTAGTCAAGATGGAAATGTTTTGCGTAGTGGTTCCAGTCACGGTGCGACCGTCAAACCACGTACCTACGAGCGAGCCAACGAGTTGGTAGTTCCGGGTTTGGCCGCTCACGCTAATCAGATTCCATTGAATCGGGCCGGTGAAGCTGCCGGTGAAGATCGCCGTGTTGTGTCCCTCTACCCAGTTACCTTTGCCAATGACCGTAAATGACGAGCCCGTGGCCGAAAATACTCCCCCGCCCGAGATCGAGCCACTGAGCAGAACACCGGTCGAGAAGTTGACGTAGCCGAGATTTGACAGGCCCAACGAAGTAGTCGTCATGCCGTCGAAGCTGTGCATTTGCGACCCATGCGAAGTGAGGGTGGATACGCCGATCGTCCCCAGCCCTCCATTGGGAGCCGAAATCGCAACCGTGCCAAACTGGTTAGTGAGATCAATTCCGCTCGCCGCAGCGGCAATGGGCAACGCCAATGCCAGTAAAGTCAGAACTACCACTCGCCTCATGTGATTTCCTCCCAAACTCTTCTACTTCCCCACGGTTGCCTCGGGAACTGCTGCCCAAGGTATAGATCGCCTCCTCCCTTTAGTGCACTTACCATTCCAAAACTGCAACAGGTTTGTTGTCGTTGTTTATCAATAACTTAGAAGCCAAGACCTCGGATACTTCGAATCGCGGGGTGCAATCCGCTGCACACTAGCAACAAATCACTTCCTCCCCCAAGAGCCCCAGAATCCCAGTCCAGCAGGCAGTTTCGGCCGACTACGAAGGCCTTACCAGGGATTTGCCGTCTGACTAGTGGCCCGTTAGGGCCATTCGAATCCCTCAAGAGTGGCGTTCCGTCCTCGGGCGGGTTGCGATAGCCTTCGGGATGAGCAGTTCTGGGGAGGGCTGTTCGGGCGTCCCGCGATCCTTTGGATCCGGGGCGCTTCTTAATTGGTAGGGCAGTCGTTGGTCGCTAGTCGTTAGTCGTTGGCAAGCCCGGGATAGCTAGCATCGAAGGAAACGCGAAGACACCGCGCCAACGACTAACGACCAGCGACTAAGTCGTCACCCGCTCGCTTTTCCCCGACGACAGGCTGCGGTAGGCAGCGTCCAAAATCCTCTGGTTCTGCCAACCTTCCCGGCCAGGCACGGGAAACTCCGCCCGGCCTTGCACTGCGGCGGCGAAGGCGTCTACCTGCCTCGCGTAGGCAAGTTGGCTGGAGACCGTTTCTTCGGCTTTAAGTTGGCCGTCACGCCACAGCTCCAGCTTAACCGGCCGCTCTACATTCAGCGCATCGTCGGCCCGGAGGACGCCCGCGTCGCCGACAATCTCCAGGGGCGTGCGATAGTGCGCACGAGTTGAGACCAGCACCGTGGCCAGCGCTCCTCGACGAAACTCCAACGTCAAGACGGCCGCCGCTTCTACGTCGCCCGATCCTTCATCTGATCGACCGACGGCACTCACCCGCCAGGGCTCATCCTGCAGGATGTAGCGTAAGGCATCGATGCAATGGACGCCTACGTCAGCGATGGGGCCACCTCCAGATATGGAGCGGTTGTAGAGCCAAGTCCTGGCGTGGCCTGACCCAGGATAGGAGAACTCCGCCCGCGCAAAGATGGGGCGGCCGATGTCGCCAGCGGCAATGCGGTCGCGAAATCTCGCCGTGCTGTCTTCAAAGCGAAAGACCTGGGCAACGCCGAGGAGAACGCCGGCCTTGTGCGCCGCTTCGACCATCTGACGGCATTCGTCCGCATCCATGCCCATCGGCTTCTCGCATAGCACCGGCTTGCCCGCGGCCACCGCGGTGAGAACGTCCTGCAAGTGGCAGGCGTTGGGGGTGGTGACCAGGACGGCGTCGACTTCCGAGCAGCGGCAGAGTTCTTCCGTGGAATAGAAAACGTGCGGGATGTCGTACCGCGCAGCGGCTGCGCGTGCATGGTCGGCGTCTCGGCGCGACAGCGCCACCACTTTGCAATTCCGAGCGAGCGCAAAACCCGGCATCAGGCGGCGGACGGCGTGCAAACCAAATCCTGCGATACCAAAACGAATCATATGGAATCTCACGAGCGCGGAACGTTAGGTATACGGGTAAAAGACGAAAAACAGCAGCGACAAGGCGGTCAACCCCCAGAGCGCCGGGCGAACGTCGCGCAAGCGTCCGGCAACCAGCTTGCAAAAAGGATACAAGATGAAGCCCGCCGTCATGCCAATCCCTACATTGTAAGTAAAGGCCATCAGGACGATGACTCCGAAAGCTGGAACTAGTTCGGTGAGGTCGTCGAAGGGAATGCGAGTGATGGGAGTGAGCATCAGCAATCCGACGAAGATGAGAGCCGGTCCGTGGGCCTGTGGCGGAATGGAGGAGATGAAGGGCGCGAAGAATAAAGTTCCGGCAAAACACATTGCTGTGATGACCGCGGTCAGGCCGGTTCGGCCACCGGCTTCGACTCCGGTAGCGGACTCGATATAGGCGCCGGAGGTGGTGGTTCCAATCACAGCGGCGAAGGTCGTGGCGAGCGCGTCGGCCATCATCGGGCGCTCGATCTGCGGCAGGTTGCCATCTTTGTCGAGGAAGCCGGCGCGTGCCGAGACGCCAATCAGCGTGCCCATCGTGTCCACAAAAGCCATGACAAAAATCGTCAGGACAACCGGGAAGAATCCCCAGGTGAACAGACTGTGCAGATCGAACCGAAAGAAAACGGGCTGGAGGCTGGGCGGACGGCTGACCCAACCTGCCGGCGCCGGAGCGGCCCGGGTGACAAAGCTGAGCAGAGCAGTGGCGAGAACTCCGCTGAGAATCGCGGCCGGGAAACGGCGAATGGTCAGCACGGTCATCAGCAGGAATCCGAATATGGAAAGCAGCACCGAAAGTGAGGTGAGATGGCCCGGCCGCACCGGCGCTCCGGGCGATCCTATAGCGACGATGCCGGTCTGATTCAGTCCGATGAAAGTGAGGAACAATCCGATGCCGACGGCGTAACTGTAACGGAGTGTGGTGGGAATGGCGTCGACCATCCACTGGCGGAGGCGGAGCAGAGTCATCAGAACAAAGAGGACTCCGGCGAGGAACACTGCGCCCAGCGCGCTTTGCCACGTGTAACCGAGTACGTGAACCACTGTGAACGCGATGAAAGCGTTTTCGCCCATATACGGACCGATGGCGAACGGACGGTTGGCATAGAAGCCCATCAGCAGCGTTCCAAAAATCGCCGTGAGAATGGTGGCCGTGAGCGAAGCGCCCGCCGGCATTCCGGCTGTTTTCAGGATGGCGGGATTGACGGCCACGATGTACGCCATCGTGAAAATGGTGGTGACCCCGGCGACAACTTCGCGGCGGACGGTGGTCTGGTGATGATCGAGTTCAAAGTACCGATCGAGCCGGCGGTTCACGATTTCGAGTCTCCGCGATTAGTCGAAAAATGAAGAAGTCAGAAGTTAGATTGCAAAAGTGTATCCTGTCCGCCGGCACAGCTCTGGTTTTGCTTTTGCAATTTGACTTCTCACTTCTGACTTTTCCGTAGCTCGGCGAGCAACATGGGATCGACGTTGCCACCGCTGATCACGGCCGCGTTGATCTTTGTGTTGGGCAACTCGTCGGCGTGGAAAAGGAAAGCGGCCGGGGCGACGGCGCCGCTCGGTTCAGCCACTGTTTTCGGGTTCGAGCTCAGGACGCGCGTAGCCTCACGAATATCGTCTTCGGTCACGCTGACGATGTCATCCACATAGGCGCGGATGTGTTCGAAATTAATAGCTCCGATGCTCTGGGTGCGAAGACCGTCGGCCAGCGTCTGCGAGACTTGCGCAGCCGGGAAGGAAACGATGCGACCCGTGCGCAGGCTGGCTTGCGCATCGGCCGCAAGCTCGGGTTCGACGCCAATCACCTTCAGTTTGCGATTGCTCAGCTTGATGGCAGCCGCGACGCCGCTGATCAAACCGCCTCCACCGACAGGGACGAGCACGGTCTCAACGTTGGGCAGGTCTTCGAGGATTTCGAGTCCCACGGTTCCCTGGCCGGCAATGATTCTGTCGTCATTGTAGGGAGGCACGATCGCGTAGCCGTGCTCGGCGGCCAGTTCCTCTGCGCGCAGGCGGCGCTCTTCGCTGCCGGGTCCGACGGTGACGATTTCCGCTCCAAGGGCAGCCGTGGCTTTGAGTTTGTTCTTCGGAGCATTGCCGGGCATGACGATGATGGCCTTCACCCCAAGCGCCCGCGCTGCGTAGGCCACACCCTGCGCGTGATTGCCGCTCGAATAGGAGATCACCCCGCGTCGGCGCTCCTCGTCGGTTAGGGATGCGACCTTGTTGTAAGCGCCACGCAGCTTGAAAGCGCCGATCGGCTGCAGGTTTTCGAGCTTAAGGAAGAGCTTGCGCTGATCTGACGGGCTCTTCCATTCGAACAGGGGAGTGCGGACGGCGATGCCGTGGAGCAGCGTTTGGGCTGCGCGAATGTCGCGGAGAGTGACCATGCAGCTTCTTCTCAGAGTGCCTTGAACCTCGCGATTTTGCAAACCTTCGCCGGCACGCCGCCATCCGTCTCTCAATTGACATCATGATGTCGGATGTTATACCATCATGATGTGCGAACGACCTTGACCCTCGATGACGATGTGGCAGCCTTGTTGAAAAAGGAGGTTCGCAAGTCTGGCGAGCCTTTCAAGCAGGCCGTGAACCGATACCTCCGTTTGGGCCTCATGGCGCCAAAACCGGTGACGGCGAAGCGTTTCGTCGTGAAACCCAGGAATCTGGGACTTCCCCACTTCGAAAAAACCGAACAATATCTCGAGTTTCTAGAAGGGCCGGACCACCGTTGATCGTGGTTGACGCGAACCTCCTCATCTATGCATACGATACCGCGTCGGCGCAGCATGAGAAATCTCGCGCTTGGCTTGAGGAAGTCTTTTCGGAGACAGAACTGGTTGGTTTGCCTTGGCAGTCCCTAGCCGCGTTCTTGCGGGTGATGACGAATCCCAAGTTGCATGGTCGGCAATATAGCCGCGACGAAGCGAGTGACATCGTTGAAAGTTGGATGGCCCGCTCGAACGTCCGAATCTTGGCCCCGGGGGATGACCACTGGCTGCAATTTCGAAAAATGATCGTCGAGGGTCAGGCGGCGGGGCCAATGATCAGCGATGCCGAATTGGCGGCTCTCACCAACGAGTACGGGGGCGTGCTGCACACTGCCGATCGAGATTTCGCGCGCTTTCCGGGACTTCGGTGGAAGAACCCGCTTATGTAGTAGCGAGGCAGGTTGCCACGAGGCCCGCTTTAGGC
>JBAVVP010000222.1:0-2209 GCA_049697355.1 Terriglobales bacterium | reverse complement strand
ATTTTGCACGGCATCGAGAATCCGGTGATCGAGGCTCGCGATTCGCTCTCCGAGGATATTTCGGGCGAGAAGGACCGCTACAGCCTCCTCCTCGCCAATCCGCCTTTCGCCGGCTCGCTCGATTACGAGGCGACGGCGAAGGATTTGCAACAGGTCGTCAAGACCAAGAAGACCGAATTGCTGTTTCTCGCGCTGTTCCTGCGGCTGCTCAAGGTTGGCGGGCGCGCGGCGGTCATCGTGCCGGACGGCGTGCTGTTCGGCTCGTCCACCGCGCATAAGTCGCTTCGCAAGACATTGGTCGAGGATCACAAGCTGGAGGCCATCATCTCGCTGCCTTCCGGCGTGTTCCGTCCCTACGCCGGCGTCTCGACCGCGATCCTCGTCTTCACCAAGACGGGCGTCGGCCGCACCGACTTCGTCTGGTTCTACGACGTGAAAGCGGATGGCTTCTCGCTCGACGACAAGCGCCAGCCGCTTCTGCCCGACGAAAAACAGGGGCCGACGCCTGCGGACGAACTCAGCGAGGCGGAGCACGACAAGAACAATCTGCCCGACGTCTTGATGCGCTGGGAGGAGCGGAACGGCGCGGAACGCGAGCGGGCGAGGACGGCGCAGAGCTTTTGCGTGCCGAAGTCGGAGATCGCGAGGGAGGGCGGGTACGATCTGTCGCTGAACCGCTACAAAGAGACGGAGCATGAGGAGGTGCGGCACGAGAGTCCGGCGGAGATCATCGCGAAGCTGAAGGTGTTGGAAGGCGAGATTGCAGCGGAGTTGAAGAAGCTTGAGGACTTGATGGCGTGATCATTGACGTTTCCCCACTTAACGCGCGAAGCGAGTGGCCGCAGAACTTCGTTCCAAAAGGATGGAAGTTGACCCGTCTCGGGGACGAAGCGGAGGCCCGACTCGGCAAGATGTTGGATAAGGAAAAAAATCGGGGTGAATTGTATCCGTACCTTGCGAATCCAAACGTCAGATGGTTCGATTTTGAACTCTCTAGCTTGAAACAAATGCGATTTGAGGCTGATGAACTTGAGAAATATTCCATTTGCAACGGAGACATACTAATCTGCGAAGGTGGAGAGGCCGGGCGTTGTGCTATTTGGACGGGCAAAGATACGGCAATAAAATTTCAAAAAAGCGATTCATCGTGTGCGATGTGGCTCAAGAATATTCAACAGGTTTCTGGCTCACAGAATCATGTATGATTATTTCAACGGTGGACTAGTTAAGGCATTTCACAGGTCAAGATCTAGCACGGTATCGAATACCGCTCCCGTCCCTTGAGGAACAGCGGCGCATTGCGGTGATCCTCGATCAAGCTGACGCCATGCGTCGCAAGCGCCGTCAAGCGGTGGAAATTGCCGAGGCTCTCACTCAAACTATTTTTAATGAAATGTTTGGTGATTGGTCGAAACGAGGCGATAAGTCTAGACTTTGCAAGCTCGGTGATCGTCTCGATTTTATGACCAGTGGATCCAGAGGGTGGGCGTCTCATTATAGCGAGAACGGGGATATTTTCTTAAGAATACAAAACGTTCGCCGGGACCATTTGGACTTGGGTGAGATTGTGTACGTCAACGCGCCGCAGACGGCAGAAGCTATTAGAACACGTGTAAGGCCTGGCGACGTTTTGTTGAGTATTACTGCCGATCTTGGGCGAACGGCAGTCGTTCCAGAAGGCCTTGGACCGGCGTATATCAACCAACATCTATCGATTCTTCGATCGAGCAAATTGGAACCGCGGTTCGTTTCGGCGGCGCTTTGCAGTCCAGGCGGCCAAAGGGCTATCCAACGGAGGAACCGAGAAGGCGTCAAAGTCGGTTTGAATTTCGACGACGTCAGAAGCATAGAAATTCCTGACGCCGACCGGACACAGCAACGTCTATTTGCGCAATGCGCAGCAAGTGTAGACACGTTGATGTCGCGTCAGATTGCAGCTGTCGCGAAAGCCGACTCCCTCTTCGCCTCCCTCCAACACCGTGCCTTTCGCGGCGAGCTCTAACACATGCGCTTCGAGTTCGATTGGGATCCAGCGAAGGCTGAGAGCAATCTCGCCAAGCACGGGGTTTCCTTCGAGGAGGCGATGGCCGTCCCCGCCCCCCTTGCGGGGGCGGGCCTTCTGCATTTGAGTTTACGCAGGGTGCGCTCCGCTGCGCTTCCTCCCCCTTGTGGGCTGCGGTATGCACACATCCTTGTTCAAGCCCGGCAG
>JBAVVP010000221.1:0-2917 GCA_049697355.1 Terriglobales bacterium | reverse complement strand
GTGTACGCCATCCATACATCGGCGTCGGCGGCTGAATTGTTGTCGAGCACCGTCCATTGATTGTTTTTGCCGCGGCCCCACGACCACGCCGGCAAATGCGCCGTCAGATCGCCGGAAGCAAGATTCACTTCCGCCCATCTCAGCAGGCCGTCGAAGTGAGTGCGATCGTCAGCCACCAGCGCGAAGAACATCGCGTAACTTTGCGCTTCTGAAGTCGTGCGATCACCGCCGTCATGATCGATGACACGGATCTGATTATCCGTGAAAGCTGCAACATAGCTTTTCCACAACGGCCAGTCTGTTGCGGCGCCGCTCGCACGGGTCATTGCAAGCACCACCAGCGTCAGCAATGCGCTCAGTCTGATCATTCCTGCAATTTGAACTGCAATTTGAATTCCGATGCATCGCTGTAAGCAAGAGTTGCAGTCAATGTGGAAATTCTCCCAGCCGGCGCGCGGCGGATGTCCGTCATTTCACTGGCAACGAATGCTCACCTCCTTGGCATCGAACCTGCACTTTACCCTGGCCACAAACTGACCTCTGGCGCCGGGCAGGTAAGGTAAAGACCTGAGATGCGTGTGGAGTGGACCCCAATTTTGAGACAACCAGTTAAGCCCTAAAATGCAGCGAAAGGGGAAACTGGATGGGATCTCGAAGGAAGTTCACCAGGGAGTTCAAGCTCGATGCGGTACAACGATTGCGGGCGGGAGAAGCAGCGGGCTTGGTGGCGCGCAGTCTGGAAGTGAGCCGGCAGGAGTTGTACCGTTGGAGCCACGATGTGGACAAGTTTGGGGAGCGAGCGTTTCCCGGCGTGGGGCAGAAACGGGCGGAGGAGACGCGGATCGCGGAGTTGGAACGTAAGATCGGGCAGCAGGTGCTGGAAATCGATTTTTTGAAGCGAGCCTTGCAGCATGTGGACCAACAGCGCCAGCTGCGGGCCGCCAGTGGCGGCGCACCGTTTACCAACAGATCGAGCGCGAAATGAAAGTGGGGACGCCCTTAACCATCCGCCGGATGTGTGCGCTGACCAGAGTCAGTCGAGCAGGTTTCTATCGGCGCGGAGTTATCTCTGGGGCCGCGTCCGTGGAACTGCGTGATCAGGTGCAGCGCGTGGCGTTGGAGTGGCCGACCTACGGCAGCCGTCGGATCACGGCGGAACTGCGCCGTGGCGGAGTGTCCGTCAATCGCAAACGGGTGCAGCGGCTCATGCGGGAAGACAACCTGCTCTGTTTGCGGAAGCATAAGTTTGTGACGACGACCGACTCCGCCCACGGGTTGAAGGTGTATTCGAACCTGGCGGCGGCGCTGGTGGTGAGCGGAATCAACCAGCTCTGGCGGGCCGACATCACTTACATCCGGCTGCTGGAAGAGTTCGTGTACTTGGCGGTGGTGCTGGATGCGTTTTCGCGGCGGGCGATTGGCTGGGCGCTGGATGCCACGCTGGAAGCCCGGTTGGCCGTGGCGGCGCTGGAGATGGCATTCGCGCGGCGGCGGCCTGCGCCCGGATTGGTGCACCATTCCGATCAGGGCGTGCAGTATGCCAGCCACGACTATGTCGCCCTGTTAGAGACGCACCAAGTCCGGATCAGTATGTCGCGCCGCGGCAATCCCTGGGACAACGCGACCTGTGAGTCGTTCATGAAAACGCTGAAATGCGAAGAAGTCTATCGCTGCGAGTATCGTAACTTGGCCGAAGCGCGGGCTCGCATCGGCGAGTTTCTGGAAGAGGTCTACAACCAAAAACGCCTGCACTCGTCTCTCGGCTATTGTCCGCCCGCCGAGTTCGAACGCCGACAGCCGTCGCCCGGGCTGGCGGTCGTCGCGGCGCAGGAGGTCGTATGAGTTTTCTGAGGCATGGGGAAATCTATCCATGCGATGAGGGCACGATCTCGCGACCGTGCCCCCGCTCATCGCCGTGGATGAGTCTCCAGCTGGTTATTCCTGGCAGGTTGCTCTCCAGCAGAGCCCGCTTCCGCTTCACCAGCCGGAGCTATACTGCCAACTATCAACCTCGCCCGACAATGCTTCGGCAGCGAACGGCGACATGTCGCTTAACTGACTGTCTCAGCCCAGGGGTCCAGTCCAAACACTCGACGGTAGGGACTGCATCAATGCCCAGGAATACCCAAACTCCCGTCCACACTCCAAGCAGACCTGGTACGTCCGTTTCTTGATCGTAAGCACACGGCTCAGTTGGCTGTGATGGCACCCGAGAGCAAACCGGAAAATCCAAAGCAGGAGCCTCATAAATCCTGCGCTCGCTGCCGGCGTTCGCAGGTTCCGTTGGCATCCAGCCAAGTTGGTAGAGAGCGCACGCTCGCCCGAGCCATGGCGATCGAACAATCAGCAGCTCCGTAGTAGACGTTGACCGTGTCGCCATCCTGATCCATGGTGTAGCCACAAGGAAATACGACATCGTTGACATCGCCATTACGCTCATAGTCAGCTTCTGGCCCAAAGATCCACGAATCCCCTCGCAGTAAGCACTTTTCCGGCTTCTCGAGGTCGAAGAGGGCCAAACCCAATCGATATAGACAGCCCGAAGGCGTGTGCCGCACTCCATGGTAGAGCGCGAGCCAACCCCTGGAGGTCTCGATGGGTGGCGGCGACAGGCCAATCTTGTTTGCGTCCCACCAGGCGCCGCGGCGTGCTTCCAGTATGAGCCTGTGCCTGCCCCAGTGGCGGAGGTCAGGAGAGTAGGAAATCCACATGTGCGCTCCGAGCGTGGTCATAGGCCGATGAATCAGCGCCCAGTACCCATCGATTCTACGAGGCAGGAGCGCCGAGTCTTTGTCATCCGGGGGCATGATGACGCCGTATCGCTCGAAACTTCGGAAGTCTTTGGTAAGGGCCAGAGACACTCCGGGGCCGCCGCGCGAATAGGAGGTATAAGTGACCACATATTGCTGCAGTTCGG
>JBAVVP010000220.1:0-4304 GCA_049697355.1 Terriglobales bacterium | reverse complement strand
GCCCAGACGCGCTTCCAGTTTCTTGACCAAGTCCGCCGCTTCCAGCAACGACAGGCCAACAATCGACTCTTCCAACTGCTGTAGATCCGCCATGTGAATCTCTCCGCTTGATGTAAGATTTGCGATTTCGCTATCGCTCGGCCAGGTTTCCAGTGCGACCAGGTCGTCGATTCCAGCGCCAGACAACGCCCGAATCTCCGACCGCGCCACCCCTCGCTTCACGATAACTAAATCTTTTTTCGAGCAGCATTGCTGCTCAGAAACTTGTGTTGGCTGCTAGCTTCTTGCCACTTGCTTCTAGCAAACAAAACCGAGATCGCTAGAAGCCAGCAGCTAGCAGCCAGAAGCTGCTGCCTACGCTTCCTTAAATTTCTTCTGCTCCACGCCCTGGCTCACAACCACCGCCAGATTCCGTCCGACCGCATTCATCGCGGTCACCAGACGCTGCGACGGAGCGCTCAACAGGAACAGCAACTTCGAATACAGCTCGTCCTTCGACGGCATGGTCGCGAGCGACTCGATCTCCTTGACCGTAATCGCACGGCCTTCGACCACACCCGCCTTGAACTTGAATTCCGGATGCTCCTTGGCGTACTTTGCGAGCGCCTTCGCCAGCATCACCGGATCGCCTCCCGTGTAGGCGATCGAGGTTACGCCCTGCAGGTTCTTCAGCGCCTCCCCGACCTTGGTGCCCTTGCCGGCGCGCTCCGCCAAAGTGTTCTTGACCACGCGATACTTCGCCCCGGTCGGACGCAATGCCTTGCGCAATTCGAAGTCCTGCGTCACCGTCAGCTTGGAGTAGGTAGCCACGATCATGCTCGAAGCGTTCTTAAGTTCGCCGCCCAGCTTTTCAACCTGCGCAACTTTCTTAGCTCTAGTAACCGCCATGTTCAAACCCTTTCAGAACTCTCAATGTCTAGTGTGGGGACGGGCGACTCGCCCGTCCATGCCGGGCAAAGCCCGGCAGCTTTGTTCTTAGCTATGCCTTAGCCGCAACCTCGATCGGAGTCGTATCCAGCGAGATCCCGGGCCCCATGCTCGAACTCAGGTAGCATCCCTTGATGTACTTGCCCTTGGCCACGGAAGGCTTCGCCTTGATCACGCTCGAAATCAGCACGGTCGCGTTCTCGATCAGCTTGTCGGGCGTGAACGAAATCTTTCCCACCGGCACGTGCACCAGCGCCGTCTTGTCGGTGCGGAACTCGACCTTTCCGGCCTTGACTTCCTGCACCGCACGCGCCACGTCCATGGTGACCGTGCCCGTCTTTGGATTCGGCATCAGACCTTTGGGTCCGAGAACCTTGCCCAGACGGCCCACCGACTTCATCATGTCGGGCGTGGCAATGAGCGCGTCGAAGTCGGTCCAGTTTTCTTTCGTGATTTTCTCGACCATATCCTCGCCGCCGACGAAGTCCGCGCCCGCCTCCTCGGCCTCGCGAACCTTTTCGCCGCTCGTGATTACGAGAACTTTCTTCGACTTGCCCAGTCCGTGGGGAAGCACGACCGTGCCCCGCACCATCTGGTCGGCATGCTTCGGATCGACGCCCAGGCGCAGCGTCACCTCCACCGTCTCGTCGAACTTTGCGTATTTCACTTTCTGCAGAAGTGGAACCGCTTCCTGCAGGGTGTAAGGCCGCGGCTCGACTGCTTTCCGCGCCTTTTCGATGTTCTTTCCTGACTTCTTCATACTCACCTCAGTCTCCCACCGCGCTTCTTTGCTCCGAAGAGCCGTGGTATTTGTGACTACAACTGCTCAGTGTGGGGACGGGCGACTCGCCCGTCCAAGCGGGGCCCTTCGACTCCGCTCAGGGCAGGCTCCGCACCGCTCTCACACAAAACTCTATCCCACCACTTCAATCCCCATCGACCGCGCCGTGCCGCGCACGCTCTTGATGGCGGCATCGACGGAGGCGGCGTTCAGATCCGGCATCTTCTGCTTGGCAATGTCCTCGACCTGCTTCAGCGTTACCTTGCCAACTTTATCTTTGTTGGGCGCGCCCGATCCCTTGGCGATGCCGGCCGCCCGCTTCAGCAAGATCGACGCGGGCGGTGTCTTGGTGATGAAGGTGAAAGTGCGGTCGCTGTACACCGTGATCACGACCGGAACAATCAACCCTTCGAGTTCCTTCTGCCCGGTGCGGGCATTGAACTGCTTGCAGAACTCCATGATGTTGACTTGCGCCTGACCCAGCGCCGGTCCCACCGGAGGCGCCGGCGTCGCCTTGCCCGCCGCAATCTGCAACTTTACCGAACCTGTAACTTTCTTTGCCATGATGCCTTTCTCTTCCCGGCCCTGAGTCTAGGATTTTCGGCTCAGCGAAACCGACAATTACAGCCCTAATGCCACAACCAGCGGTATCAGTTTCTTGTGTACGGGATCGACGGCCAGCCCCAAAGACTCCAAACTGTGCGCTCCCAAAACCTCTATATCTCCCGATTCCGCTACAACCACGTTGTCACCACCCATGTAGTTGTCTGCGGACAAGAAAACCGCTGCAAGGTCGCGTTCGATTGTGTGACCCTCGATCGTTCGGAACTGCAGCCGCCGTACCGTCTGTACACCCAGCGGTTCCAGTCGAGCCTTCGAAATCCAGCTATATGCAGCGCCCGTGTCCGCCCAAGCTTCAACTTCCGCGAACCGGCCGGGATTCACGGGATTCCAAACCTTCACCTTGACCGTGAATGTAGCCATACTTTACGCGACCTTCTCCACCTGCCCAAATTCCAGTTCCACCGGAGTCGACCGGCCAAAAATCGTGACCATCACCTTCAAGGTCTCGCGATCCTCGTTCACGTCGTCGACCACGCCCGTAAATGTGGCGAACGGACCCTCGCCGATGCGCACCGTTTCGCCCTTTTCGAACTTGACCTTGAGCTTCGGCTTCTCGCGGCTGTCGGCCACTTTGTAGACGATGTGATTCACTTCGTCTTCCGACAGCGGAGTCGGCTGCTGTCCGGTGCCCACAAATCCGGTAACCCGCGGCGTCGCTTTCACCACATGCCAGACGTGATCGTCCATGTCCATTTCCACCAGCACGTAGCCGGGATAGAACATGCGCTCCGAGGTGTGCTTCTTGCCGCCGCGGACTTCGGTGACCGACTCGGTCGGAATCAGCACCTTGCCGATCTTCTCCTGCAACCCGAAAGCCTGCACGCGCGATTCGAGCGACTCTTTCACTTTGCGCTCGAAGCCCGAATAGGCGTGGATGATGTACCACTTCATATTCGGATTGCGCGCGGGCTCGCCGCCCGGAACTGCTTCAGCGGGTGGCGCCTGCTGGCCGTCCTGGCCAACGCTCGCCGCAGCGCTTTCGTTCTTGTCTTTATCCGTAA
Organism: Terriglobales bacterium; assembly: GCA_049697355.1. GTDB lineage: Bacteria > Acidobacteriota > Terriglobia > Terriglobales > Acidobacteriaceae > Acidiflorens. The sequence goes on along the minus strand of JBAVVP010000220.1, from coordinate 971 downwards.
CTTTGTCCGTATCCGGCATTCCAATCGCTTCTTTCGCTCGCCGCCTAACGGCGCGAGAAGTAATGCAGCATCCGTTCCAGGGTGTTGCTGATCGCAAGATCCGTCAGGAAGAAAAATAATCCAAACAGAAATACGGTAATGATGACGACCGTCGTCGTTCCCTGGACTTCCTTCAGCGTCGGAGACGTGACCTTCTTCATCTCCGTGCGCACGTCGCTGTAAAAAGCCTTGATCCGCTCGGGCCAGGACCTCAGCGTGTTTACAATCGCGTTCTGTTCTACCGCTGTCGCCATACCTTCCCGCTTTCCTAAACTGCTCCCTCTCGGGCCTCGTCTTTGCCCTCAACTCTGGCAGGGGCGGAGGGATTCGAACCCCCAAGTTCGGTTTTGGAGACCGACAGTTTAACCGTTGAGCTTACGCCCCTAAAAACAGTTGTCAGTTCTCAGCTGTCAGCTCTCAGTTAAACCAGACCACCGGCCACTGGCAGCTGACTCCTGACTACTTAACCTCTTTGTGTGGCGTGTGCTTGCGGCACCGGCGGCAGAACTTCTTCAGTTCCAGACGGTCCGGTGTCGTTTTGCGGTTCTTGGTCTTCGAATAGTTCCGCTCTTTGCAATCACCACACTGCAACGTAATAATCTCTCGGGGCATTACGCACTTCCTCAATCCTGTCCCGTCCCTACGGGACTCGATTTCTTTCTTGATGCCTACCCAGGGCTTACGCCCTGGGCTATCTCATTCCGCCCCTTCGGGGCTGTTTCCGTCCTGGCCAGCAGCTTACGGTTTTACTGACGGCTGATGGCTGACGGCTGAAAGCTACTTAATAATCTCGGCGATCGTGCCCGCGCCCACCGTGTGGCCGCCTTCGCGGATCGCGAACCGCAAGCCCTTTTCCATCGCCACCGGCGTGATCAGTTCGATCACCAGGCTCACGTTGTCTCCCGGCATCACCATCTCCGTGCCTTCCGGCA
>JBAVVP010000219.1:0-16785 GCA_049697355.1 Terriglobales bacterium | reverse complement strand
TCGTCTCCAACTTCGATCCCTGGGGCAGGTCGACCGGCATGTACCTTTCGTTCGAATCCTACCAGCCGCTGGGCGGCGCGATGCGCGCGCTCTGGATCACCTACTTCCTCATCATTGCGGTCATGGCTCTCTCCATGATCCTGAGCCTGGCCATCAAGAATTCCAAGTTCGGCTTGGGCTTGTTCGCCATCCGCGAGGACGAAGATGCCGCCGTCGTGCTGGGCGTCAACGCCACCGTGTACAAGGCGATCGTCTACAGCGTCTCCGCGTTTCTACCGGCGATCGCTGGCGCGCTGATGTTTTACAAAAATGGCATGATCGATCCCTCGATCGCCTTCGAATATATGTTGTCGCTCGAAGGCATCGTCATGCTGATGCTCGGCGGCCAGGGTTCCGTTATCGGCGCGGCCCTGGGCGCAACCCTTTACGAGAAACTTCGCTCCTACCTGCTGACTTCTCCCGCTCTTTCCAACTTTCACCTGGTGATCTCGGGCGGCCTGCTGCTCCTGGTCGTGCTGTTCGCGCCGGGAGGCCTGATCGGCTGGCTCTATCGCCTGATGCCGCGCGCGCGCAAGGTGATCGAATGAACACGATCCTGGAAGTGCGCGGCGTCAGCAAGCGTTTCGGCGGGCTGGTCGCGGTTTCCGACGTCAGTTTCAGCATCGCCGAGGGCGAGATCCTAGGCCTGATCGGTCCTAACGGCGCTGGCAAGACAACCTTGTTTAACGTTGTGAATGGGGTCTACAAGCCCAACGAGGGAACCATCACGTTTGCCGGGAAAGACATTACCCGCTGTTCGCCGGATAAGGTGGTCCACTTTGGGCTGGCGCGGACGCACCAGGTCGTGAAGCCCTTGAACGACCTGACGGTGCTCGACAATGTCACCGTGGGTGCGTGCTTCGGCCGTGAATATCTCGATTTGGCTGCCGCGCGCAAGGTGGCTTCCGATGTGCTCGAGCAGGTTGGATTGGGAGACCGCGCCGGCCTGATGGCGCGGTCGCTGACCATTGCCGGCAAGAAACGTCTGGAAGTGGCCCGGGCGCTGGCGGCAAAACCCAAGCTCCTGTTGCTGGACGAAGTGCTGGCGGGCCTGAATCCCACCGAAGTTGTGAAGATGATCGAACTCGTGCGCAAGATCCGTGACAGCGGGATCTCGGTGCTTATGATCGAACACCTGATGCAGGCCATCATGAGTCTTTCCGATAGCATCGTGGTACTGAATCTTGGCCGCAAGCTGGCCGAAGGCAAGCCCGATGACGTGGTGCACAATTCGGAAGTCGTCGAAGCCTACCTGGGCTTTCCCGATAAGGTTCACGAATGGAGCAGGGTTGACAAATTGACGAGGAGAAAATGATGGACCCGGTCCTTCAACTGGAGAACGTCGAGTCGGGATACGGGGAAGTGCAGGTCCTGTGGGGCATCTCGCTCGAGGTTGCGCGCGAGAATTTTACCGCGATCATCGGAACCAATGGCGCCGGCAAAACCACCACCCTGCGCACCATCATGGGCAGCGTGCGCGCCTGGAAAGGCCGCGTGCTGTTCCGTGGAGAAGACGTGACCCGGCTCTCGCCTCATGCCAAGGCCAATCGCGGCCTGGTGCTGGTGCCCGAGGGCCGGCAGCTTTTCCCGGACATGTCGGTGGAAGAGAACCTGGAGATGGGCGGGTACTCGAGACGGGCACGCAAGCGGGAAAAACAAAATCTGGAACGCGTTTACGAACTGTTTCCGCGCCTGAAAGAACGGCGCAAGCAGAAGTCATCCACTCTCTCCGGCGGCGAGCAGCAGATGCTGGCCCTGGGCCGCGGCTTGATGCAGGAGCCGGAGGTGTTGATGATCGACGAGCTCTCGCTCGGGCTGGCGCCGGTGCTGGCGCAGCAACTCTTTCTGACCTTGGGCAAACTGCGGAGAGAGGGACTCACCATCGTCCTGGTTGAACAAAATGTGCACCTCGCCCTGGCCATCAGCGATTACACCTACGTGTTTGCCGAAGGCCGGATCAACATCCGCGGCGATTCGGACGAAGTGGCGAGAATGGATGAGGTGCGGCAGGCGTACCTCGGACTTTAGCTCGAGCGAATTCCCCTTCTGGCGATTGTCAGTTCCATCCCGTAATATTTAAAGACATGTTTGATCAAGAGCGAAGACTATGACCCCCATCGCACAGAACAAAGAGGAAGAACCCGCACTTCACTTCCCCGCCCTGCAACCGCCTCGCCGCTATCTGTTCGGACCAGGACCCAGCATGGTTCACCCGCGCGTCTACGAGGCGCTAGCGAAGCCGATCGTCGGGCACCTCGATCCTTACTTCATCCAGGTAATGGGAGACGTCCAGCAATTGTTGAAGACCGCCTTCGGTACCAGCGACGGCGTCACGCTGGTAGTTTCCGGCACTGGCAGCGCGGGCATGGAAGCTGCCGTTGCCAATTTCGTGGAGCCCGGAGCCAAGCTCGCCGTGTTTGCCAATGGATACTTCTCCGACCGGCTTACAGAGATGGCGAAGCGCCACGGCGCAAACGTCGTTCGCTTGGAGAAGCTTTGGGGTGAGACCTATACAGAAGAGGAAGCGAGAGAGTTCATCGGTCGCGAAAAGCCCAAGGTTGTCGCTTATGTTCACGCCGAAACTTCGACCGGAGCCTTGCAATCGGGCCAAGCCATCTGTGCGGCCGCTCACGATGCGGGCGCTCTGGTGATTGCCGACTGCGTGACCTCGCTCGGTGGAGTGCCGGTGCAATTCGATCAGACCGGCATCGATGTTTCTTATAGTTGCACCCAAAAAGGATTGAGTTGCCCGCCGGGGTTATCTCCCATGGCCATGTCGCCCAGGGCCGTAGATTGGCTGCGCGCGCGCACTTCTCCTGTACGCAGCTGGTATTTTGACCTCAAACTCATTCACGACTACGCTGCCGTATCGCACCGCTACCATCACACGGCGCCGATTTCCATGTTCTACGCCTTGCGTGAGGCGCTCTTGGTCATCGCCGAGGAAGGAATCGAGAACCGGTGGGAGCGGCATCGCCGTTGCCACAAGCTTTTTGTCGAGGGTATAGAAGCGATGGGAATGCGCATGCACGTTCCCGAGGAGCACCGCATTGCGACGCTAAATACGGTGTGCGTCCCCGAAAGGGTTGACGAGGCGAAAGTGCGAAAACGCCTGTTGGACGAACCGGGCATTGAGATCGCTGGCGGTTTCGGTCCGCTCGCCGGCAAAGTTTTCCGCATCGGCGTGATGGGCCCGCTAGCCACCGAAGATAACGTGCAGTTCGTTCTCAAAGAATTCAAAAGGATGCTGAGCTGATCGGGTCATCTGATCATCGGGTCATCGATGTTCAAAGGCTTTTGACTTTGGAAGACCCGATGACCGGCCCTAGGCGGCGGAATCGTCCCTGCCCGCGGATTGAAACAGCGCCGCAACCGAGGGCTTCATCACCTTTCCCATCGCATTGCGCGGAAGCGCATCCAGCACCAGAAGCCGGGAAGGCACTTTGTGCGCCGCGAGCAACTCCTTGGCCCAGGTGCGAAGCGATGGCAAATTCAGCACATCGCCGTCGCTCAGCCCTTCTTTCAGAACTACAGCCGCAGCCACGCGCTCGCCCCACTCCGGATCCGGCACGCCGACCACGGCACAGTCTGCGACTGCGGGATGTTCGCGCAGCGCGTCCTCAATCTCCAGCGCGGACACCTTGTGTCCACCCGTCTTGAGAATGTCAATGTTCGTCCGGCCAAGAATGCGATAGACACCGTCTTCGACGACCGCAGTATCGCCCGTGCGAAACCAGCCATCGCGGAAAGCGGCGCGGGTGGCCTCAGGCTGGCCCCAGTATTCCAAGAACACGCTCGGACCACGAACCTCGATCTCGCCCACAGTGCCCGCTGCAACCGCCCCGCCTTCTTCTCGGGCAAGCTGGATTTCGACGCTCGGCAACGGCCTCCCGACGCTGCCCGGCACGCGCTCGCCCCGCAACGGGTTCGACAGCGCCATGCCAATCTCCGTCATGCCGTAGCGCTCCAGCAGAGTATGGCCGCTGATTTCCTTCCAGCGTTTCAGCGTGCTCACCGGCAGCGCGGCCGAACCGGACACCATCAAGCGCAGTCTTGCGCACCCTCGACTTAGCCGCGCGCGGCGCTCCGGCGAAGCCGTCTCCCATGCAGCAATGAGCTTCATGTAAACCGTTGGCACCGCCATGAACAGAGTCACGCTGCCGCCGGCAATGCAGTCCCAAACCGCATTTGCGTCGAAGCGCGGCAGCATCTGGCAGGTCGCGCCCGACCACAGCGCACAGGACACAACGTTGATGATTCCGTGCACGTGATGTAAAGGCAAACACAGCACAATCCTATCGTCAGCCGACCACTCCCAAGCCTCTACCAGGCTCATGATTTGCGCCGCAATATTGGCGTGCGTTGTGACCACGCCCTTCGGCCGGCTCGTCGTGCCACTGGTATAGAGAATCATGGCGCGCCGCTCGCTATCGATGTTGACGTCAGTGAATTCCGTTCGCTGGAAAGCGGGAAGCTGCTCATAGAACAAGGCGCGGATACCACGGGCAGCGGCGATGGGCGCCAGAACAGGGGCGGCTTGAGCATCCAACACCAATGCCGACGCCCCGGTGTCATCGATGAAATATTGCAACTCAGGCCCGGTGGAGTTGAGCGGCAACGGGACAGCAACGCCACCGGCTCGCCAGATACCCCACTGCACCGCAACCCATGGAAATCCCGGAGTCACCAGAAACGCCACGCGCTCCTCGTCGAGGTCAAGGCGGCCGGCGAGCAGGGCCGCCGCCACGCGCGACGAAGCATCCAGCAAATCGTTGTAGGTGAACGCCCCCTGCGCCTCGACGACCGCTGTCCGTCGGCCATGCCCGCTGGCTCGAGCAATTATCGGAAGTTGAGCGCTGCGGCCGATCACACGCCAGACTTTACGTCGTCTCCGCCGCATTGTCCAATCGGTGCTACGGGTTCCCGGGCGAGCCTCAGTGAGGAAGCACGTAGTTCGATGCTACCTCGCGAAACGCGGCCAACTGTCTCGTCCGGGTGGCCTCGTCCCAGCTCAGCTCCGCAGCCATCAAGTCCGCGACGGCAGGAGCCATGGCGAGGGCTGCGCGCGCATTCAGGAACAGCGCGCGCGTGCGCCGGGCGAGCGTGTCTTCCACGGTGCGCGCCATTTCGTGCCGCGCCGCCCAGACCACCTCCGCCTTCACGTAGGGCAATGCCGCATTCAGCAGTTCGCCGAGTCCAGCATCAGCCTCGATTAGCTTGCGAATCTCGTACGCGTCCGAACCATAAACTCCGAGCGCGCCGAATTGTGTCGCGGCATCGTGAAAGCCGTGGATGCGCAGGTCGTGGGTCGTGCATAGCTTGTCCGGCAGCTGCGCGAGTGTTGCCGCCTGATCGACGCAATCCTCGGCCATACGTCGATAGGTCGTCCATTTCCCGCCGCAGATGGTGACCAACCCGGAGCGGTCGATGTGGATGACGTGATCGCGCGCCAGCGCCGCCGACCGGACGACGCCGCTGGCAGCGCCCATGCTGCGTGACAATGTCCGTACCAGCGGCCGGATGCCGGCGAACACGCTCAAGACATCGTCGCGCGTAGGTGCTTTCGTCAGGTATTGCCCGGCGGTCGCGAGAATAAACTCGATTTCCTCGTCCATGGCGACCGGCTCCAGCGTCGCGGCCGCAATCGGCGTGTCCGTGGTTCCCACTAGTGTGTGGCCGTGCCACGGAATGGCAAATAACACGCGGCCATCGCTGGTGTGCGGAACCATGACCGCGCTTTCCCCCCGCAGAAAGCTCGCATCGAAGACCAAATGAATGCCCTGGCTGGGCGCAATCATCGGCGTGGCATCGGGCTCGGCCTGCAGCCGAAGCAGGTCGCTGAAAGCGCCGGTGGCGTTGACCACAACTTTCGCGGCGGCGCGAAACTCGTTGCCGGTTTCTACATCGCGGGCGCTGACGCCATCGACAAATCCCTGAGCGTCCTTCGTTAGTCCCGTGACTTCAACATAGTTCAGCAGCGTGGCGCCCTGCTCGAACGCCGTGGCCACCATGTGGATGAGCAGGCGCGCGTCGTCAAATTGTCCATCGTAGTAGACGGCGCCGCCGCGCAGGCCTTCGGTTTTGAGGGTGGGTAAGTGTACGAGCGTCTCCTCCCTGGAAAGAATGCGCGAAGCGCCAAAGCCATATTTGCCAGCCAGCAACTCATAGAGCTTCAGGCCGAGACCATAGAATGGAGCCTCCCACCAATCGTAGTTCGGCACCACGAACGCACGATCGTGCACTATGTGGGGCGCGTTTTGCAGAAGCAACCCGCGCTCCTTGAGCGCTTCCATGACCAGCCCAATATTGCCCTGCTCCAGGTAGCGCACGCCGCCGTGTGCCAGCTTGGTGCTGCGACTGGAGGTGCCTTTGCCGAAGTCGCTCTGCTCCAGCAGCAGCACATCGTAGCCACGCGCCGCCGCATCGATCGCAACCCCTACCCCAGTGGCTCCCCCGCCTACGACAAGCATGTCCCAGGTTTCGCGATGGGCTTCGACGCGACGGCACATGTCGGTTCTATTCATAGCTGCGCTGGTTGAACGGGAAATAGCGAGAATTAAAGGGGTTAGCTCCTCTCGTGTAAGTGGTCGCGTCCTTGGGTAACACGGTGCGGATTCTTTTGTAACTCAGATAGCCCAAACGTGCCTTGTAGCCCGAAACGGGTTCGTGGCATCTTATCTATTATAGATGTGGGGTTTGCGCCCCTGGCAAACCGGGAACGTGGGGTTCCGATGACGAGTCTGGGCAGGGTTATCCGGTCTGTGCAAGCCTTCGGCCGCGGACTTTCCCGCAGGTCGAATGGGGATGCAGCGAAGTGCATTCCTGCCATTGGTGTCGCCTTGGGCGGAGGCTTTGCTCGCGGCATCGCGCACATTGGGGTTCTCAAAGTCCTCGAAAAAGAAGGCATCCCGATTCGCATGATTGCCGGCACCAGTGTAGGCGCAATCATGGGCGCGGGGTATTGCAGCGGACTCACCATCGCGGAACTGGAAGAACTCGCCCACAAAGTTCGCTTCACAACCTTCGCCCGCTGGACCCTCTCGCGTTACGGCTTTGCCTCGAACGACCGTATGGTTGCGTTTCTCAAACAAAATTTGAAGGTGCAGACATTTGAAGACTTGCGTATTCCTCTTGGCGTGACGGCCACGGACTTCAACACCGGCAGAGGAACCGTCTTTACCTCCGGTCCGATCATCGAGCCGGTGCGGGCGAGTTGTGCTTATCCCGGGATGTTCCTGCCGGTTGAGATTCGGGGCAGTTGGCTGGTGGATGGCATGCTCTCCTATCCCGTGCCGACGGTTCCGCTGCGTGAAATGGGTGCGGAGCGCGTGCTGGCCGTGCAACTGAAAGGTCAGTGGTCGAAGACGAGCGCGCCCCGGCATTACTTTGACGTGATCGGACAGTCGTTCGCCATCGCGCAGGAGATGATGAGTTCCATGTGGAGAAGCGCGGCCGACGTCGTGATCGAACCCGATGTTGCCGGCTTTGACTATGACGACTTCAAACGCGCGGACGAGTTGATCCACGTGGGCGAACTGGCGATGCGCCGCGCGCTGCCGGAAGTTCGCAAATGGCTGGCGGCTCCGGCGGAAGCGCCCGCCCCTCTGCCAGCGCCTGTTCTGGTCGCGAAACCGGCAACCATGCCAGCGGACTGAAACCGCGAAGCGACAGGGTTCACGTAGGGACAGCCGCCACCGGCTGTCCAGCGGGGCTGTGCTCAGTCCAAGGTCCGCCCCAACCAAACTTCCGGGGACCCCGTTCGACACTATTGACCGGTGGCCAATTCCACGTTTAGACTCAATCCAACCCTCGCATTCGGGAGTGTCGGAGTCTATGTCGCGGCCAAGATTTGGATCGGCGGTGTTCTGCTTGCTGGCGATCGTATTGCCGACGCAAATGATGTTGGCACAAGAGGTGCCGTCGGCGATGCTGTATACCCATGGCTCGGCTTGGCTGAACGGGACCTTGGCGCCGAAGTCGGCGGCCGTGTTCTCGGGAGACCTGCTGCAGACGCAGCCCGAATCCTCCGCCAGCATTCAATCCAATGGGTCGAATGTAATGGTCCTGGCGAGTTCGCTCGTGAAGTTTGAAGGGCCGACGGTGGTGGAGCTTGAGCATGGCGCGGTGCGGGTCGCCACCTCGCGTGAAATGGCCGCGCATGTGGGCGACGTGACGGTGAAACCAGTGTCCAATTCCCGGACCGAGTTTCAGGTTACCGACGTCGATGGACGGGTGCTGATTGCCGCCAACAAGGGCGACGTGGCCGTGCAAGATGACCAGGGAACCACAACCGTAGCGCAAGGGCAGCAGACGACGCGCGATGACACCAGCGACACCGAGAAAAAGAAGAAGAAACATCGGCGCTCTGCGGGTGCGGCACCTGCGGCTGGCGGCGGAATCATGAGTTCCCCCGCGGTGGTCTACGGCAGTCTGGCAGTAGCAGGCGGCGTTACAGCTTGGGTACTTACAAGGTCCGAACCACCGGCCAGTCCGGCGTGCCCTTCCAGCGGCTGTCCATAGCCTGTTGGCCGCCTACGGCCTCTCTACTCACGCACTCCCTTGGCTAAGTGCGACCTACCGCTGTCACAACTCCACTGGCGGGGCGCTTCCGAATCGGTCCGCACCCTCAAGCTGACTGCCGGAGAGTTTCCCGCGCAAAAGGTATGCAATCGACGCCAACCGAGATGCAGTCGATGAGCGAGAATGACTTCGAGTGCTTCGCGAGCACCGGAGTGACGCCAAAGGACCCAAACTGGCAAGCAGGTAAGCAGTTGAAAATTTGGTGGACCTGGTCGGGATCGAACCGACGACCTCTTCCATGCCATGGAAGCGCGCTCCCAGCTGCGCCACAGGCCCGCTGTTTTCATTTTCGCTTAGCGGAGCCGCCGCGTCAAACTCGACTCCGGCAGCGAACCTCAACTAGGATAGAGCTGGCACAACCACACGGAAACAACTGGAGCCCTATGTCGAACTCGCGGAACATTCTGGTTCGGTCACTTCTCGGTCTCATTCTCCTTCTCCTCGCGATGCTGACGGCGCTGGCGGCGGGCGCGCAGGAGGCAACGGGTGCGGCACCCGGAGGTCAACCGCCGGTGGCTTACGCTTCGGTCAACGAATTGAACGGCATCCTTGCGCAATTGCAGCAGACCGCGAAGAACATGCACTCTGATCTGGGAAGCATGCGCATCGAGAAATGGAAAACCGACGGCGGGACCAAGCGACAGACGCAGGCGCAGGTGGAGTCCATCCAGCGCAACTTGCAGTCGGCGCTGCCGGAAATGATCGCGCAACTGAACAACGCACCGGAAGATCTGGGAGCGAGTTTCAAGCTCTACCGCAACCTCGATGCGCTGTATGACGTCTTTGGTCAGGTGGTGGAATCGGCGGGAGCATTCGGATCCAAGGATGAGTTTCAGGACCTGAACAACGACATGAGCGGATTGGAGAGCGCACGTCACACGTTTGGCGAGCGGATGCAGAAATTGGCGGCGAGCAAGGAAACTGAGTTGACCCATTTGCGTGCCGAGGTCAAGACGCTGACTGCGGCGCCGCCTCCGCCACCCAAGAAGATTGTTGTGGACGACACCGAACCTCCGAAAAAGCCGGCGAAGAAGAAGGTTACCAAGCCGAAACCGCCGGCAACCCCCGCGAACCCTTCGACGACGAAGTAACCGCCGGTAAGACCCGAATGAGTCTGTGTCATAGCTTGAGGTCGACCGAAAAAGCCGACCGGACGATGCACAAGCCGCGAAGCGGCGGAACAGGAAAGCCCGGCACGGAAGTGCCGGGTAGGCGGAAGTAGAGCAAACCGAGTCCCGCAAGGGACGGCACCTGCGCTACGACCGGAGACTGCGAATCCACACCAGTGCCGGCTGTCCAGAGGCCCTCTGTTTTTCTCTGCCCAATTTACTGCAAATACAAGGCTTACCCTGGAACTCTTCTGCCCGTTTCGGAGTCTAAGTAATCAAGCGGGAGAGGTCGCCGGGTATCGGTGAAGATTCCCGCCGCTGGAGCTCGAGTCACTCTATAATTGGGGGCAACGCCATCATGGCGGGAGCTACGACATTGGGCGATCTTGCCAGCGCTATCGGGACCCGAACTGAGGAATCCGCCATCATCGCTGAACTGAAGGCGGGTTCGGAAGAAGCATACTCCTGGCTGATCGGCGAGTTTCACCAGCCGATCTACAGCCTCATCTACCGGATGGTGAACGACCCATCCGACGCGGCCGACACGACGCAAGAGGTGTTTCTGAAGGTCTTCCGCGGCATGAAGCATTTCCACGGCGAGTCGTGCCTGAAGACGTGGATTTACCGCATCGCGCTGCATGAGGCGGCCAACCGCAAGCGTTGGTGGTTCCGGCACAAGGCACAGGAAACGCCGATGGATCCGGTCATGACCGGCGGATGCGGCTTTTCCGTAGAGTTTTCGGGAGAAGACCGGCTGGTTGATCCCGGCGAGTCGCCGTTTGAAAAGTTTGCCCATGCCGAGGTGCGGGCTGCGGTGGATCAGGCGCTGCAACAGGTGCCCGAACCTTATCGGGCGGCGCTGATCCTGCGCGACCTGGAAGAAATGTCGTACGAGGAGATCGCGGATGTTCTGGCGATTTCCCTGGGCACGGTGAAGTCGCGCATCACGCGGGGCCGTGACGCCCTGCGCAAAATATTAGCGGGATATGCACGGGAAGTGGGTCCGGAGTTAGGACTGCTCGCCGCCCAAAGTTCGCCGCGAGGTTCGCGTGCCGGCAGAAAGGTTGACGTTGAAGTTGAGGTGACGCCATGAAGTACGCTGGGATGAACTGCTCTGAGATCAAGAAATTGTTCTCGCCATATCTCGACGGCCAGGTGAGCGGAACCGAGATGCGTGCGCTCACGCGCCACGTGGAACAGTGCGCGGGTTGCGCGCGGGAATATGCCGCGATGCAGCGCACGCAGCAGTTGCTTTCCAGTCTGGGCCGGAAGAAGGCTCCGGCGGACCTGGCATTGAAGTTGCGCGTCGCGATTTCGCGCGAAGCCGCCATGGCGCGCCGTCCGCGGTATGAAGGTGTACTGGTCCGGCTCGAAAACACGCTGAACGCAGTGATGGTTCCGGCCACGGCAGGGCTGGTCAGCGCGGTGTTGTGTTTCGGCCTGCTGCTCGGGTTCTTTGCCCTGCCCGCGCAACTGCGGGCGAGCAGCGGAGACGTTCCGCTCATGCTCTATACCGGCCCTCAACTCGAGCGGTCGGCGTTCGGCACATCGCTCGGCAGCATGGGCGACGAGGCGCTGGTAATTGAAGCTTATGTGGATGCCAACGGCCGCGTGGAAGACTATCGCATCCTGTCGCAACCGGACGAAGCGAAGGCGGTGCTGCCGCAGTTGAAGAACCTGCTGATTTTCACGACTTTCCATCCGGCGCTGTCGATGGGACGGCCAACGACGGGGACGGCGGTGCTGTCGTTTTCAAAGATCAGTGTGAAGGGATAGCCCACGTAGGGACAGCCGCCCCCGGCTGTCCAGGCATGAGCGTCGGTGGAATGCGGTTTGCGCTCGTTCGGTGCTTCTCTTTTGTCGCCCTTCGCGAGTCCGTAGCGTACTTCGCGTTAAAGACTTTCTCGCCGCCAAGCAAGAGAGAGTCGCAATTTTGCAACTGCGCCCCTACGTGGGCGTTTCTACGTTTGACCGCGAATTGACCAGTTCGTACACTACTTCTAGCTCATCCATCTATGCCTGAACTCCAAAGCGACTTCCCGGGACGACGCGTGTTTCGCCTGACGTTCGCGCTCACCCTGGCGATCGTGCTGGTGACGGCGCCCACCTGGGCGCAGAACCAGCCACAGGTTTCTCTGGAGACCAGCGAGACGCTGTTTACGGTGCTGACCGCCATCAACACCTGCGGCTATGACCAGGAACTGAACGCCTCCGACCCGCTTCGGGCGCAGATTCGGTCGGAAGTGGCCAAAGCGGTGGAGAATACCGCCGGCGCTCAGGATGTGATCACTCCCCTGTGCGCGTTCTACCGCCAGCACCAGGGGGCGGATGAGGCGCGCGACCTGTCGCAGTATGTATCACTGGCGCTTTATCTCGACGAGCCGCCGGCGTTCACGCCGAAAGTGAAGCAGGCGGAATTGCCTCCCGACGTCGTACCGCTGGCGGAGATCGTGCCGCTGCTGCAGGCCTTCTATCAGAAGATCGGCTTGCACGCGATCTGGGACCGGAACCGCCCGCGCTATGCGGAATTGACCGGCATCTATCACGATCCGCTGGCCAAGATGACGTTCGACACCGAGATCTATCTGAAGATGGCGTCGGCGGGCTATCTGGGGCGCCAGTTCACCGTCTATCTGGATGCCATGGGCGCGCCCGGGCAGACCAACGCGCGCAACTACGCGGCGGATTATTACGTTGTGATTTCACCGAGTTCGGGCACGGCAATCAAACTGCAGCAGATCCGGCATACCTACCTGCACTACCTTCTGGATCCGCTGGCGCTGAAAAACGGCAGCTCGTTCAAGCGCCTCGCGCCGCTGCTCGACGACGTGAAGATGGCGCCCATGGATGAGGCGTTCAAGAGCAACATTTCGCTGCTGGTGACCGAATGCCTGATCCGCGCCATTGAAGAGCGCTTGGCCAAGGTTCCGGAGGCGGAGCGGGCCCAGGCCATCAACGAAGCCGACAAGGAAGGGTACGTGCTCACGCGGTATTTCTACGACGCGCTCGCCAAGTTCGAAAAAGATCCTGCGAGCATGCGCAATGCGTACCCGGACCTGGTCGGTGCGATTGACGTGGGCAAGGAAATGAAACGGGCATCGCTGCTGCAGTTCTCGAACGAAGCGGCGCCGGAACTTCTGCACCTGGCGGGCCGGCCGAATAAGCACCTGCTGCTGAACGCGGAGCGGCGGCTGGCGGCGGGCGATCCCGAGACGGCGCAGAAACTGGCGCAACAGGCGCTCGATGAGCAGGAAGAGGATGCGGGACGCGCCCTCTTCATTTTGGCGGAAATCGCTACCGCCAACCGCGATATGGAAGGAGCCCGCACCTACTTTGAACGAGCGCTCGAGAACGCCCATGAACCCAAGGTGATTGCCTGGTCGCATATTTACCTGGGGCGCATTTTCGATTTGAAAGAGGATCGGTTCGCCGCCCTCGACCAGTATCGGGCGGCGCTGAACGCGGCGAGCCAGCTTCCGGAAGCGAAGCTGGCGGCGCAGAAGGGTCTGGAACAGCCCTATGAGCCGCCGGTGGCGAAGCAGCCGGAGTGAGCGAGTTGGCGAAGTTTAGGAACCGAGCACAGGAGAACGCAGCCCCGGAGGGGCGACCGAGCTTTTCTTTCGCTTCGCTCAGGACGGCAGTCGAGGTAGAATCCAAGGTTTGAAATCTTGCACCATGGGAGACAGCATGAAGCGCGCAGCAGTCATTCTAGCAATATTGAGTTTCACAGTTTGGGCGGCGGCTCAGACCAGCGGACAACCGGCGAAGCAGAGCCCTCCGGCAGCAGGTCAGGCGGCGCCGGCGCAGGGTGCCGCGACGGCACCAGCGGCCAAGCGTCCACCGCAAGCCAAGACCCAAGCGGAATTCGATGCCTACAAACTGGCAGTCGCAAGCCCCAACGTTGCCGACCTGGAAAAGGCCTCCGACGATTTTGCCACGAAGTTCCCCGACAGCGAACTTCGCGTGCTGCTTTATCAGAACGCGATGCGCCTCTACCAGAATGCCAACAACGCCGAGAAGACCGAAGCCATGGGCCGCAAGGTGCTCAGCTTTGACGGGGACAATCCCGAGGCTCTGGTCATCGTCGCCGAGGTGATCGCCGAGCGCACCCACGACTCGGATCTCGACAAGGACCAGCGCTTTGGCGAAGCCATCACCATGGCAAACAAGGCGATGCAGACCATAGAAACCGACATTAGCGTGCCTGCGGGTACTCCGCAGGAGAAGATCGACGCCTACAAGGCCGGCCTGCGCTCGAACGCCTATTCGATTCTCGGCACCATTGATTTCAAGAAGGAGAATTACGCGGGCGCGCAGGAGAATTTGCAAAAGTCGATCGACGCCTACCCGAGCAGCCCGGTTGCTGTCGACGTTCTCCGCCTGGCGCTGGCGCTCGATAAACAGGGAAAATATCCGGAGGCGCTTAAGGTGGCAAACCGTGCCGTCGAACTGACGCAGGACAACACGGCAATTGGAACCCCGGCGCGCCACGAGCGCGACCGCCTGCAACAGCTTACCGGAGCGGCGGCTCCGGCCCAACCGCAGGCCCCGCCCAAGAACTAGCCGCCGCGCCTGTAGAGACGAGGCTCGCCTCGTCTCCAGCGCGGGAAAATTAGTCGAGGGAGTAGAAGCACGCCTAAGGCGCTAGAAGCGCGAGTGCATGTCAGCGACTTAGGGGCAGGAGTGAACAGGCTGCGGAAGAATTCGATGTTGTACGCGATTTTGGGTGTGGCGCGATTTTGGGTGGAGCAGCGCTTCAGCGCTGCATAACCGGCCTGTTTTCCTCAACGGCTTTAGCCGCTGAGGGCCGCCCCATGGAGCGCGACTTTTTCCGCAGCCTGTGAACTCGTGCCCTTCCCTTTTCGCAAGGGAGTTTGAGCAGTCTCGGACGCAGCAAGCCGCGTCTCCACCCGATGAAATCACGCGAAAGCGAAATCATGGCGCTGGAAGAAAGCCTGGGTCACCAGTTCCAGCGCCGCGAGCTCCTCGAACAGGCGCTGACCCACAGCTCGCAAGCGCGCGAGGTGGAGGCGCTCGGCGTGGCGAGCGGCGCGTCGGGCGGCGATAACGAGATGCTCGAGTTTCTCGGAGATGCCGTGCTCGGCCTGGTCACCAGTGAGACGTTGTTCCACCGTTTTCCTGAATTCCAGGAAGGACAACTCTCGAAGCTTCGCGCTCATCTGGTAGGACAACGCCACCTGCTGCGCGTAGCCGAGCAGTTGCAGATCGGACATTACATGCGTCTCGGCCGCGGCGAAGAAAAAAGCGGCGGCCGCCACAAAGCGAGCCTGCAAGTCGACGCGCTGGAAGCCATCCTGGCGGCACTTTATCTCGATGGCGGCTGGCTAGTGGCGCGAGACTTTATCGTGCGTGTAATTGTGGAGCCGGAACTGGCCCAAATGAAGCTGGAAACCAGCGCCATGCCGGTGATGGATTTCAAGTCCGCCCTGCAGGAGGCGTTGCAGGCCAGGGGTGGGTCGCAGCCGGTTTACGCGTTGGTGAAAGAGGAAGGCCCTGAACACAAGAAGACGTTTACAGTTGAGGTCCGATTGCCGGCGGCCGAGATGGGGCAATTCGTTGGCCGGGCGCAGGGCGCGACCAAGAAACGGGCCGAGCAGGAAGCGGCAAGACAGGCGCTGGAGCACCTGGCGGCGTTGCCCGGTGCGCGGCCGCCAAGTGCCGGCAAAAACGGCGCGGATAAATCCACGCTGTCATCCTGACCCTGAGCTTGCCGAAGGGGAAGGACCCATGCATTTCGCCTGCGCCAACAGAGTGCAGAGGTCCTTCGGTTCGCTCAGGGTGGCAACCAGAATTTAGCTTATGTCTTGGGGTGAAAAGATCTCCGTCGGAGATTGGCCCGCGACCATCCAGTCGGTCGCGGGAACGGTGGTGATTGCCGTTTTTGTGGTTACCTTCCTCTTGCAGGCGTTCACCATCCCTTCGGAGTCCATGGAGCAAACGCTGCTCATCGGCGACTACCTGCTGGTGGACAAATTTTGCTACGGCGGCGGCGCGGCATGGAACCGTCTGATGCCTTACCGCAACGTCCGGCGCGGCGATATCGTCGTCTTTCATTACCCCGTGAATCCTGCGCAAGACTTTGTGAAGCGAGTGGTGGCCGTGCCCGGAGATCGCCTGCGCCTCATCAACAAGCGCGTTTACATCAATGGCGCTCCGGTCGAGGAACCCTATGTGCAGTACATCACCACGATGCGCAATTATTATCGCGACGACTTCCCGCGCACCGAGACTCCCGACTACGGAGTCGATGCGAAATGGTGGAAAGAAATGCCGAAGCTGGTCGAAGACCACCAGCTAATCATCCCCGAGGGCTACTATTTTGTGTTGGGCGACAATCGCGACGACAGCCAGGACAGCCGCTACTGGGGCTTCGTGCCGCGCGCCAATATCATCGGGCGGCCGCTTTTGATTTACTGGTCGTCGGGCAATTCGAACAACGATCTTCCCGGAGCGCCAACCGTGGGTGATAGACTTTATCACCTTGCCTATGCGGTAACTCACGTGTACCAGATGACGCGCTGGGAACGCACTTTCCGGCGAGTGCGCTAGAAGTAGTGAAGATGCGGTGATGAAGGGCGACGAGAAGAAATCCTCTTGAACGGATACCAAACGTGCCAAAAAAAGAAAAAGAAGAAGTGGCAGTGGAAGAAAAACCGCGCGAGTCGACGGTGGAATTTCTGGCCTCCCTGGCGGGAGTGCTGGTCACCGGACTGTTCATCATCACGTTCGTACTGCAGGCGTTTGAGATTCCCTCCAGTTCCATGGAGGACACGCTGCTGATCGGCGACCACGTATTCGTGAACCGGGAACAGTTCGCCAAGCCGACACGCTGGATGGGCCCGCTGCTGCCCTATCGCGATATCCACCGAAGCGACATTGTGGTGTTCCTGTCGCCAGAGGAGCCGGGGTTGTTCGTCGTTAAGCGCATCATTGGCATTCCGGGCGATCGCATCCACCTGCGCGATGGGGCGGTGTACCGCAACGGGCAGAAACTGAATGAGCCTTACGTCCAGCACAAATTCGGCGACTACAATCC
>JBAVVP010000218.1:0-2204 GCA_049697355.1 Terriglobales bacterium | reverse complement strand
CCCCGGCTGCCGTATTCTGAAGAAGTGAACAGGAGAACCTGGAAGGCGTGGCTGGTGCCCGGCGGCTTGATACTGGCGCTGGCGGCGGCGCTCGTCAGCAGTTCTCTGTTCGCCCAGGTCGCGCCCTCACTAAGCTTCTACTACGTTGCCGTGTTCGCCGCCGCTTTGCTTCTTGCCTGGCGTTTCAATTCCAGCCGCGTTCTGTTTTCCCTGCTGGTTCTGCTGCTCGCGCATCGCGCGGTCGATTTTTTCTCCGAGGGCCGGATTCACACCGGACCCGGACGCACTGCGGTCGCGCTCGCCGCCCTGCTGATCCCGCTGAACTTCATAGTGTTCGCCTCGATGCGCGAGCGCGGCTTGGTCATTGCCGGAGTCGCGCCTCGCTTTGCATTGCTCTTCCTCGAATCGACAATCTTCGCGGTGCTGTGCCGGCCGGAGAATAGCCCCGCCCGTCCGCACCATGCCGGCGATCCCGCGGTCCCGCTCTGGATTCTGCTGAGTTTTGTGGCGGCGACGGCGGTGTTCGTCCGCCGTTTTTTTCAAACGCGCAAGCCGATCGAGCCCGGCTTTGCGTGGTCGGTGGCCGCTGTTTTCCTGTGGCTCCAATTCGCCCCAACCGGCAAGCCAGCGGACGCCTACGTCGCCACTGCCGCCCTCATCCTCGGCGCCTCGCTGATCGAGACCTCCTACGTGCTTGCCTACCACGACGAACTTACCGGCATTCGCGGACGGCGCGCCTTCAACGAGTCCCTGCTTTCGCTCGATCAGCAATATGCCATCGCCATCGTCGATATCGACCACTTCAAGAAGTTCAACGACACCTATGGCCACGATGTTGGCGATCAGGTCCTGTGCATGGTGGCCAAGCGCCTATCGCAGGTCGGAGGCGACGGCCAGGCTTTCCGCTGCGGTGGTGAAGAATTCGCCATTGTGTTTCGTAACATGTCCGCCAAAGAAGCATTCGAGCATCTCGACTCGCTGCGCCAGGTCGTCGAGAAATCCACGTTCCAGGTGCGGGGGGCTGAAAGGAGAGCGGAGCAGAGAGCCGAGAAAAGAAGCGATCCACGGAACGATCTTCGGAAGAGCGAGGCGGATCGCAGAAAGCCCACCAGAAGAAAAACCGCTTCTGCAAGTCCGAACCCGTCGCCTGATCGTTTATCCGATCAACTATCGGTGACGGTCAGCATCGGCGTGGCCGAACCGAGCACCCGTTACCGCCAACCCGAGCAGGTGATCCAGGCAGCCGACCAGGCTCTTTATCGCGCCAAGAACAAAGGAAGGAACCGCGTGGAACTGGCTTCCACCGCCCCGCTTCGTCTGGCCGAGGGCAAGCGCGTGAAAGCATCTCGGCTCTAGCCTGGCGCGTTCGTATGAGCGCCAGCCCCAAGCTTGCGTTGGGACTTTCAACATGGCGCAAACCGTCGCGGCTTCAGGACAAATAAAGGAAGCGCCAGTGGTAAACTATAAGTCCGCAACGCCGGAGAGGTGGCCGAGAGGCTGAAGGCGGCGGTTTGCTAAACCGTTATAGGGTCTAACAACTCTATCGAGGGTTCGAATCCCTCCCTCTCCGCCAGTTCTATCCTGTTGTAAACACATCTCTTAGCTCACACCCCATTTATTTTGTGCCGTTTTTGTGCCATCAACCCGGCACGGGAGTGCGCTCGGGTAGGTACACCGCCTGGTGTATACTGTAAATGTTGGTAGGGAAAATAAGGGCCACGAATTCCATGGAAATCACGGTTTATAAGAGGCACGCAGACGATTGCGAGCACATGGCGGACAGAGCGTACCGCCGTTGCACTTGCCGCATGATGCTGGAATGGTTCGACCAGGGGAAGCGCTTTCGCGTTTCTGCGAAAACGCGCTCCTGGTCCGAGGCGGAGCAACGCGCTCGCACCATGATGCAAGAAGCACACGCCCGCACGATTAACGAGCAACCGAAAGCTGCGGAGCCGGTCTCGCTTGAGCGGGCGGTCGAGATGTTTATCACGAAGAAAAGCGGCAAGCACAAAGAGACTCGGCGCAAATATCAGTACGCGCTTGATCGGCTTAAGGCGTGGGCAGTCCGCCAGGGGCGTCACTACCTCGCGGATATCACCGAAAGTGACCTCGAGAAATATCAAGCCTCTTGGGCCCTCAAGAGAAACTATGCGAAGCGCAACGAGCAAGAGCGGCTCCGCGCATTCTTCCGCTATTGCTGTGCG
>JBAVVP010000217.1:0-7161 GCA_049697355.1 Terriglobales bacterium | reverse complement strand
AGGGATTGGCCTCGAGGATCGCAAGGGCGGCGTCGGTGTCGGACGGGCTGTTCAGCCAGAGCAGCGAGACGTCATCTTCGGTCGGGCCGATGCCGGTGGAATTG
Organism: Terriglobales bacterium; assembly: GCA_049697355.1. Lineage (GTDB taxonomy): Bacteria > Acidobacteriota > Terriglobia > Terriglobales > Acidobacteriaceae > Acidiflorens. The sequence continues at coordinate 7,057 of JBAVVP010000217.1, read as the reverse complement.
TTGGTGGATTCCGACCATGGAATATAGCCTGCATTGGAAAGCAGAGTCGCGGGCGAGGTGCCGTTGATGGTCTGTCCGACGTAGCGGCTGGGGTCGATCGGCGACTGGCCGTGCTTGGCAGTGATCACGATCAGGGTCGAATCGTAGAGTCCCTGTTTCTTGAGTTCGCTGACGAAGGTCCCGATCGAGGCGTCAACGAATTTAAATTCGTCCAGCAGTGCGGCGCTGGGCGTGCCTGCGGCATCCAGATATCCGCCCGGCGTGCTGTTGCTCGGCTCGATGAGCTTCTGGCCTACGCTAAGGGCCTGGAAGTTCATGCCGAAGATGGTTGGGACTTCCGTCTTCCTAGTCCCGAGGTGGTTCTTGCCATCGATCTCGTTGAGGATGGCGTCAACTTTCAAAGTGTCGTAGCACTGAATGTTCTGGAAGCTGTTGGTCCAGGCCGACAGGTCCGAGTTTGGATCGCGAACCGTGGCGCAGGAAATACCTGTGGGTGTGGTGACGCCGGGAAGTCCGATCACGTTGGAGTTGATTTCAGGTGCGTAGAAGTCATCGAGCGCGCTCGGTCCGATGCCGGAGGCGACGGAAGAGTAGGCGGGGTGCTTGTCGGACCAGGCCGCGTATCCGCCGGCGGCGTGAATCACGCTGAAGATGCTGTTGGCGCGGACGAATTCCCACGGGTAGACCGGGGCGCATCCCTTCGCCGGATCACGGGGCAGTTTCTGGGGATCGATGGAGGCGATGCCGCCGTCGGTAAGCGTCGCTCCGGGAGCGCCGCCGTTTACTTTGCTCTGGTCGATGTCGATGCCTTCTTCATACTCGGTGGTAAAACCGGTTGGCGTCGCACCCGCGGTGCAGGTGCCCGGGCCATTTCCATTGCCGGTCATCATCGCCGGTCCGTCGAGGTTGCGGGAATAGGCTACGTCGTAATAGACGCCAGTCAAGGCCGGGCTTCCGCCGGTGATAATCGCGGTCAGGCCGGGGAAGGAGTCTGACGGTTTCGAGGTGCTGGCGGCGACGTAGTTGACGCCGGTCTGGCCGAGGGCGGCAATGGCTGGGCAAAAAGGTGTGCCATGGTTGGCAGTGCCGATTCCGTTGGCGCAGTTCAAGAAATCAACGGCGTGCATGCCGTCGACGCTGATCAGCAGAACTCGTTTGATGTGGCCGTGGTGGCGGTGATTGCCCTGGGCGACTGCGGTACCCGCCCAACAGACAGCTACGAGCGAAAGCAAAGCAAGAGTTTTTTTCATGGTGACCTCGGGTGGGGATACTAGGGAAGGCGTTTGAACGGAATGTTACAGAGAGTTTAACTTTTCGTGAAAACGATGAGGTTGGGCGTGGCGATGCGAAGCAGTTCTACGCTTCCAATTAGCGGAGCAGCTTCATGCCGGCCGCACTCGCCGCATTTTGATCGAAGGTGGCGGTGTATTGGCATTCCACCGCGTGGCCACAGCGTTCAATCAGGCAGTCGGCAAAATCCGCGCGACTGGCGCTGAACTTTCGCAATGCCTGCCAGACGATTTCCGCGCGCTCAATCACCAGTTCTCTACTTCGCAACAGAGTGTCGAGCACGTGCTCAATTTCGTTCTTCTTGAGACGGTAAGAAACTTCCAACACCCAAACCAATTCCACAATGACGATCAGGGAAAGAAATCCCGGCGAATCCTGGGAGAGCGAGTCTATAAGTCGGACCGCCGTGGCCGGTTGGGCAGCGTCGTCGTGCGCAAGATAGCGGACGACAATATTTGTGTCGAGGCCGATCATGGCAGGATTATCATCGAGACCCAGCGTGCCGCGCGATGGCGGTGTTCATCTCTTCAATCGATACCGGCTTGTTTCGCTTTCGTTGAAACAGCCCTTTCAACTCCCGTACCGAGCTGGTAGCCGCGACGATGGCGAATTGACCTCTTCCATGCTCGATGAATTCCACGCGATCTCCCGCCTCTAGCCCGAGGGCCGCGCGCACCCGAGAGGGGATGGTGATTTGGCCTTTCGAAGTGAGGGTTGCAACCGCCATAGCAAGCCTTATCCTTACATCGTAGTAAGGAATGTGCTGAATGTCAAGGAGCAGGGCAAGGAAGCAGGCCCACCCTTGGCTCCAAACCGACTGAGGCGGGCCCAGTTGTCGTAGGAATTCAGCAAGAGGGGCGGGCATTCTCCGCTCCATGCTATAATCCAAATTCGCCTGAACGTGTTACGTCGAGGCTGATCCTGTGATTTCCTCCGCGGGCGGATCCATAATTCCGAGAATCAGCGCCATCCAGGTTCTAGTTTTATAGACACGAGGTACCGTTATGTCCGGCCATTCGAAATGGGCAACCATAAAGCATAAGAAGGGCGCTCTTGACGCCAAGCGCGGCAAAATCTTCACTCGTCTCATCAAGGAAATCGCGATGGCGGCGAAGTCGGGCGGCGACCCCGACATGAACCCGCGACTGCGCACGGCCATCCTGGCGGCGAAGTCCGAGAACATGCCTGCCGACAACATCAAGCGGGCCATCCAGCGCGGTACGGGCGAACTGCCGGGCGCGACCTACGAAGAATTTGTGCTGGAGGGGTACGGTCCGGGCGGCGTGGCTTTGCTGGCGGAGATTTCCACCGACAACCGCAATCGCACGGTGAGCGAGATCCGGCACGTGTTCGGAAAGAACAATGGCAACATGGCGGCAGCGGGCGCGGTCGCGTATATGTTTCACAAGAAGGGCGACATCATTGTCCCCAAGTCGGCCGCCAAGGAAGACGATCTGATGAATATCATCCTCGAAGCGGGCGGCGAAGATTTGAAAGACGATGGCGAGAGCTGGGAAATCCTGACTGAGCCTCACGCCTACGAAACCGTGCTGGAGGCGGTGAAGAAAGCCGGCATTACACCGGCGTCCTCGAGTATCGCGATGGTTCCCGATACCTACATCAGACTGGAAGGACAGCAGGCGGCGCAGATGATCCGCCTGATGGAAGCGCTCGAAGATTGCGACGACGTGCAGAATGTGCATGCCAACTTCGATATCGACCAGAAGCTTCTGGAAGAAGTTGCGGGCTGAGTTTATCGGGCCATCGGGTGATCGGGCCATCGGGTCATCATGAAGTGCCAGCCTGCTCTGCCTTTTATTCTTGACTTTGCTTTTCGATCGCCCGATGACCCGATGCCTTTCCGAACTTTTCAACACCGCAGAGGAAAAGTTTGTGGAAAAGCGGGAACTTAATCCTGTAACCTTCTGTTAATAAATCGCTTCAACATTCTGCACTGCATCGGGTGCTAGGCGCATCGTGCGGATCGGATTTTTCGCTACCCGTTTTTCGCTGGTCGTTTTTTGCTGCTCCGTGAAGACACGTCTCGACAAGTTGCTGGTGGAGCGAGGGCTAACGCCGTCGCGCGAGCGCGCGCAGGCCCTCATCCTAGCGGGAAAAGTTCTCGTGAACGAGCAGAAGATTGAAAAGGCCGGCGCAGCGATTGAGTCGGACTCGACCTTGCGCTTACTGGGCGCGGATCTCCGCTACGTCAGCCGTGGCGGGCTCAAGTTGGAGAAGGCTCTGGAGCATTGGCGAATCGATCTCCAGGGCAAAGTCTGTCTTGACGTGGGCGCGTCCACGGGAGGCTTCAGCGACTGCATGTTGCAGCACGGCGCCGCCAAAGTGATTGCCGTGGATACCGGTTATGGGCAGATGGATTTCGGATTGCGCAACCATCCGCGCATTCGGCTTCTGGAAAAAACCAATGCCCGCTATCTCGAACCCGCGGACGTTGGCGAGAATGTGGACTTCATTGCGATGGATGTCTCGTTCATTTCCGCCACGCTGGTGCTGCCGGCGGTAATTCGCGCTGTGTCGTCTTGCGCCAGCCCGGCGCCCAATCTACCTCGCCAGATTGTGGTGCTGGTGAAACCGCAGTTTGAAGTGGGCAGGGAACTGGTGGGGAAAGGCGGAATCGTGCGCGACGAATCGGCACAGCGAGCGGCCGTAGCCAGGGTGGAGGCGTCACTCGCAGCACTTGGATGCGCGCGCGCCGAATGGATCGAGTCGCCCATCCTCGGCGGCGAGGGCAATCGCGAATTCCTGCTGCACGCGGAGTTTTCGCCGCCTGCCGTCCAGTGATTCTGTACAATCGGAAGTCCGATGTCAGAAGCAATGTCAGAAGAGACGCCCGAAGAAATGTCCGAGTCCGCTCCAAGTTCATCCCGCCAGAAAACCGTTGCCATCGTTTCGAAGCCGGACCGTCCCGAGTTGTCCCAAGTACTGCCGGTGCTCGAAAAATGGCTCGAGCAGCGAAACTACGCGGTGGTGATGGACCGGGAAAGCGCAGCCTATTTCTCGGGGTCGACGGTAATGGCGCGCGGTGAATTGGCCACGCGGTCGCCGTATTTGGCGCTGGTGCTCGGGGGAGACGGCACACTGCTTTCGGCGGCGCGCGCGGTGGCCAAAGCCGGAACGCTGATTCTCGGCGTGAACCTCGGCACGCTCGGATTCCTTACGGAAGTGCCGCTGGCCGATCTCTACCCCGCGCTCGATGCGGTCGCCAAAGGGGCCTACGTGGTGGAAAGCCGCTCCATGTTGATCTGCTCGCTGGTTCGCGGCAAAGAAGTGGTCGCAACTCACCAGGCGTTGAATGATGTCGTCGTGAGCAAGAGCGCCATTGCCCGGCTGAACTACTTTGAGCTGTTCGTGGATGCGGAGTTCGTTTCCAGCTACAAAGCTGACGGTCTGATTATCGCGACCCCAACCGGTTCTACCGCCTATTCTCTCGGCGCGGGCGGACCGATTCTTAAGCCGGATGTGGATGCCTTCGTCATTACGCCCGTTTCGCCCCACGGATTGACGCACCGTCCGGTGGTCGTGCGCGATACGGTTGAAATCGAAATCCGCGTCAAGACTGCGGAGGAAGAAGCCTACCTGAGTCTGGATGGACAGGTTGGTATGCCCGTGCGCGACGGTGATATCGTGCGCTGCGTCAAGGCGGAACATGCGGCGAGGCTGCTGCGTTTTCACAAGACATTTTTTGAAGTGCTGGCCACCAAGCTTAAGTGGGGAGACCGCTAAAGGGCATGATTTTGCAGCGGTCGCGATGCGGCTTGGTGCTTCTTGATCGAACCGAAATTCGACCGGGAGAAAAAATGAAGCAATGTTCCCTGCAACTGATCGTTGTTCTCGCTTGCGCGCTCTGCGTCCTCGCGCAGACTAGACCGGCCGCGGATCTCATCATCCAAAATGCGCATATCTGGACGGTCAATCTGACGCAACCGGAGGCCGAGGCGGTTGCCATCCTCGGCGATCGGATCGTTGCGGTTGGATCAAGCCGGCAGGTCGATGCCTGGCACGGGCCCCAGACTCGCGTGGTCGATGCCGGCGGGAAGCGTCTGCTGCCGGGATTCAACGACGCTCACGTGCACTTCGCGGACGGAGGAGCGCAACTCGATAATGTCCAGCTCAACGACGCCACTAGTGCGCAGGAATTTGCCCGCCGCATTCGGGAGCGCGCCGCGAAGACCGCTAAAGGCGAATGGGTGCTAGGCGGCGATTGGGACGAAACCAAGTGGAGTCCGGCGGAGCTGCCGACCAAAGAACTGATCGACGCGGCCACGCCCGAGACGCCGGTGGCCGTAGGCCGCTATGACGGCCACATGGTTTTGGCGAACTCGCTCGCCTTAAAACTGGCAGGAATTACCGCGCAAACACCCGATCCCGCGGGCGGAGTGATCGTCCGCGACCGGCAGGGAAATCCGACCGGCGCGCTGAAAGATGCGGCGCAGGATCTGTTATTCAAAGCGGTCCCGCCACCGGGCCACGATCAACGGCGACATGCGATTGAGCGCGCGCTCGCGCACGCCGCCTCGCTCGGCGTGACCAGCGTGCAGCACATGGACGCCGACCCCGCCGACATCGCCATCTACTCGGAACTGCTGGAGGAAGGTAAGCTGACCACGCGCATCTATGCCGCACCGCTGGTCACGCAGGTAGACGACCAGCTGAAAATCGGCATCCGGCAGGCGTTTGGCGGGCCGTACCTGCGCATCGGCGGGGTCAAGGCCTTCGCGGATGGCTCGCTCGGTTCGGGAACGGCGTATTTCTTCGAACCATTCTCGGACCAGCCGGGCAATCGCGGCTTGCTCTCGGACGAAATGCATCCCGTGTCGTTGATGCGCGATCGCATGATGCGGGCCGACGCCGCTGGGTTGCAACTCTGCACACACGCCATTGGAGACGCTGGAATTTCGGCGATCCTTGACATTTATGCCGCAATTGAAAAAGAGCATGGCAGCCGCGACCGCCGTTGGCGGATCGAGCACGCGCAACACATGGCGGCCAAGGACTTCGACCGCTTCGCCGAACTGCATGTGATCGCGTCGGTGCAGCCCTATCACGCCATCGACGACGGGCGCTGGGCCGAAGCCCGCATCGGACACGACCGCGCCAGCCGCACTTACGCGTTCCGCGCTTTCCTTAACCACGGCGTGCGACTGGCATTGGGCACGGATTGGGATGTCGCGCCGCTCAACCCCATGCTCACGCTCTACGCGGCGACCACGCGCGCGACACTGGATGGCAAGAATCCGAAGGGATGGTTTCCCGAACAGAAGTTGACCATTCAGGAAGCGATCGAGGCCTATACCATGGGCTCGGCCTACGCCGAATTTCAGGAAAACGAAAAAGGTTCGATCACCGCGGGGAAACTGGCCGACATGGTATTGCTTAGCGCCGATGTGTTGAGTATCGAGCCCGTCAAGATCCGCGACGTCAAGGTGCTCAAAACCTGGGTCGGCGGCAAACTGACTTACGACGCCGGCAACACGAGCCGGTGAGCCTTGTGAGCGAGAACGTTGTGGGCGAAAATCATCCAGGCTTGGTCGAGCGCACCTTCGACACCGGTGAAGTTCGATTGAACTATGCCGAAGGGCCTGCCCATGGGCCGCCGCTTGTGCTGCTGCATGGACTTGGGCGGCGCTGGCAGGTGTTTCTGCCGGTGATTCCGGCGCTGAGCCTGCGCTGGCATATCTTCGCACCCGATCTTCGCGGTCATGGCAAGTCTTCCCACGTGGCTCGGGGATACCGCGGCCCGCAGTAT
>JBAVVP010000216.1:0-12589 GCA_049697355.1 Terriglobales bacterium | reverse complement strand
TGCGGGCGATATGTGGAGCTTTGGAATCTGGTGTTCATGCAGTTCGACCGCGACGCCTCGGGTAAGTTGACGCCGCTGCCTAAGCCGTCGATTGATACGGGCGCGGGGCTGGAACGGCTGGCGGCGGCGCTGCAGGGCGTGATTTCGAACTACGAGACGGATTTGTTCACGCCCCTCATTAGGAGGGCGGCAGAGCTTGCACATTCGACCGCGACCCACCCAGACCTGAATCCCTCCTACCGGATTGTCGCTGACCATGCTCGCGCCAGCACCTTCCTCATCTCGGACGGGGTTATTCCATCAAACGAAGGCCGCGGCTATGTTTTACGGAAGATCATCCGTCGTGCGATCCGTCACGGGCGGCTGATGGATATCAAAAAGCCCTTCCTATATGAAATGGTCTTCGCCGTCCGAGACCAAATGGTCGGGGCGTACCCAGAACTGGGGGAGAGCGCTCCTCACGTCTCTGAGGTAGTCAAAGCGGAAGAAGTTAGGTTTGCGCACACTCTTGATCAGGGGCTCCAGCGGCTTGAACTTTTGATTGAACCCCTATGGCAGAGACGGAAACAAAAGCTCGAAAACTATCTGGTCGAAGTGAATAAAGCTGGACACGGCAAATTTGGGAAGGCTCTCGGCGAACTAATCGAGCAGCCCCAAGAGGTTGGTAAACCTGTTCTGCGCGACGCAATGATCAAAGCGCTTGGGGAAGCGGTGGGCCGACCGATCTATGACCATTTCATGAAACTAAGGCGGTCTCCTGAGGTCCTGCCCGGTGCTGATGCCTTTAAAGTGTACGACACGTTCGGACTGCCGCTCGACTTTATTACTGAGGCTCTGCGAGACAAGAATTACGAACTAGATCAGGCAGGCTTCGATCGGGCACTGAATGAGCAGCGTGACCGCGCACGCGCCTCCTGGAAAGGCGCGGCCAAGCAAACGGCCAACCCCGCTTACCAGCGACTTCCGAAATCTGACTTCGAGGGCTATCGTCAGACGCGTTCTGACAACTGTGAAGTACTCGCGATTATCAAAGGCGGGCAGGGCGCGCAGGAATTCAAGTCCGGCGAGTCCGGCGAGATCATTCTCGATCACACTCCCTTCTACGCCGAATCCGGCGGACAGGTTGGCGATCGCGGATGGCTCTACTCCGACGATCACAATACTGTCGTCGCTGAAGTGACTGGATGTTACTACCCGGTGCAGGGCGTGCGGGCGCATCAGGTTGTCATGAAATCCACCCCGAGGGTGCCCCACCCTTCCGCGTTTTTTGCGGAGGGTGGGGATTTTACTCTCCGCGTCGGCCAGAAAGTCGACGCGGTTGTCGATGCCGCAATTCGCGAAGCCACGATGCGCAATCATACAGCCACGCATCTGCTCCACGCCGGACTGCGCGAGGTGCTGGGCAAGCATGTGAAGCAGGCGGGGTCGCTGGTGGCGCCGAATCATCTGCGCTTCGATTTCTCGCACTTCACCGGCGTCGAAGACGAAGAGCTGCAAGACATCGAAGACATCATCAACCAGGAAGTCCTGCGCAACGAAAAAGTAGAGATTGTCGAAAATGTCCCGATTGACGTGGCCGTCAACGAGTATCACGCGATGGCGCTGTTCGGCGAGAAATACGGCGACAAGGTGCGCGTCATCAAGATCGGAGATTTTTCTACCGAACTCTGCGGCGGCACGCACACCGGCGCTACCGGCGAGATCGGGCTGATCAAGATTTTGAAAGAGGGAAGCGTATCGTCGGGCGTACGGCGCATCGAGGCCGTGACCGGCGAAGGCTCGCTGCGCCACTTCCGCAAAGATCATGAGCTCGAAAGCGTCGTGGCATCTCTGGTTGGTCCCACCCTTGCGCAAAAAACGCGCAAGGCTGGGGCACCCACCGCCCTTACCACGCCTACGGAGCCAGTTTCTCCGGCCGAGGCCTTGAAGCTGGAACTCGAAAAGAAAGACGCGGAGATCAAGCGCCTCACGCGCGAGCTCGATCAAGCGCGGATGAAGTCCGCATCCTCGAGCACGGCCAACATCGGCGAAAAAGTTAAAGATATTCACGGCGTCAAGGTCCTGACTCATCGCGTGGACAATCTGGAGCGCGCCCAGATGCGCACGCTGGTCGATCAGTTGCGCGACAAGCTCGGCTCGGCCGTTGTCGTGCTGGGCTCAGCCTCGGATGGCAACGTCTCGCTGATTGTTGGCGTCACCAAAGACCTCACCAGCCGCATTCAGGCGGGAAAAATCATCGGCCCCGTCGCGCGGAAAGTCGGCGGCAAAGGCGGCGGGCGTTCCGACCTGGCTGAGGCGGGCGGCAAAGACGCTGCGGCGCTGGACGCTGCGCTGGTTGAGGCTTACAGCGTCGTGGAGTCTTTGCTTCGGTAGACCACGGTAATAGAGTGACTTTCGTCGATTGTCTTTCGTCGACGGTTGATTGCGGCGCGGGGTCGTCAGTTCTTCGGATAACTGAATCCAATTCCTTTCCTGGGAGGTGTCTTCATGGGCCGACCCCTGGTGAATAGCGAAGCGATTCTTTATGGCCGACTCGTGCAAGGCGCGTATGCGATGTTCAAACGCGATCGCGCCAACCTCAGGCCTGAACCTCAGGCTGGCGACATTCCCGATCCGTATGAATTTGTGGCCTGGATCCACATGTCCGACTTCATTTTCGGACGCACAGAGCCTAAGTTTTACGGCTTCATCGCGCGCAACAAAAATACGCAGGAAAATTTTGCAGTTGCTATTCGCGGCACCGAAGGCGCCACCGAATGGTGGGACGATGCCTCCGCTTATCTGGTCCCGTTTTCGCAGGTTCCGCACGCGGGCCGGGTGGCGCACGGGTTTGACAAGATATACAGCACACTGAAGATCGAGCAGCATCCACGGACCGCCGGGCGCTTGCTCGAAGCCGGCCCTCTGCCGGAGTTGCAGGGATCGTTCGGCGACCAACTCGAGCAGTTGCACTTGCGGCTGGAGAAAGTCAGCCTGAGAGCAGCGTTCGTCAACGAAAAGAAAGGCCGGCCTGAGCGTCCCTACGTTGTTACGGGGCACAGCCTGGGGGCGGCGCTTATCACTCTCTTTACGATGGAGAACAAGGAGAAGAGGAAGTTCGATATCGAGACGTCGTGCACGTTCGCCTCTCCCCGCGTAGGCAATATGCTTTTTGCGCGCGTATTCAATTCGCTGCCCATTACATCCTGGCGCATCGTCAACTCGTGGGACCTGGTCCCCAAGCTTCCGCTCTATATTCCGCTGATCCTCGACTATGAGCACGTGAATACGGCGTATGAATTTTCTTCGGAGGGCAAGGTGAAGATGAATCCGGTATGCTGGCATTCGATGGAGACTTATTTGCACTGGCTGGATGAGAACCTGCCCGTCGAGGCAGGTTGCGTACCGTAAACTTGTTTTCGCCGGCAATCCTATTTCGCTTAATCCTATGGACGATCGCATACGATTCATCGAGCACCAGGGCAAGCAGATTCTGCTGCTGGATTATTCCCATGCCACGGCACCGCAAATGCAGCTTTTGCTTGAGTATGTGCGAATGACCGTAGCCCAGCATGCGCGAGAATCGCTGCTTACGTTCGCCGATTTCACCGGCGCCACCGTGGATCATGCAGTGGCTGCCAAGATAAAAGAAGTCCTGACGCTCGACCGTCCATTTGTGAAAAAAACGGCGTGGGTCGGCACCGAGAGTATTCCGCATGCCTTCATGGAAAACTTTCACAGTTTTTCCCAGCGCGAGATTGCGACCTTCAAGACGCGGGAAGAAGCGATGGACTGGCTGGTGGGAGAATAGGTCTCAGGTGGCAGGTGTCAGGTCTCAGGTCTTAGGAAAATCTCTCTGCCGTGGTTCACCGGTGTTCTCGATCAATACAGTCTTTCCTGAGACCTGGGGAATAGCCGGAGGAACGTGCCGGACCTGCTCTACTGATTTACATAGCCATCTCAAATAGCTATAATGGAACCATGCAAGTCAGCGTAGCCTATGCCAAGAACAAGCTGCCGCAGTTGATTAAGGCGGTCGAAGATGGAGAGCCGGTGACCATCTGCCGCCGCGGTGTGCCGGTGGCGGACATTGTACGTACGAAGAAGCCGACTCGTAAGAAGCGGGTGTTAGGGACACTGAGGGACAAGATCCAGGTGCTCGACCCGAATTGGTGGAAGCCGATGACAGCGGATGAGGTGGAAGACTTCCTGGCGGGGCGCGTAAATCGCGAATAAGATGCGCCTGCTTCTCGACACAGCGATTCTGATTTATGCAGTCGGGGCGCCGGAGCGGCTCAGCAAGCGCGCGGCCGCCGCTTTGGAGAACTCAGGAAACGTTCTCGAGTTGAGTGCGATTTCCGTAACGGAGATCGCCATCAAAGCGTCTCTGGGCAAGCTGAAGATCACGGCCGCGATGGCGCGCCAGGCGGTTCAGGACCTGGATATTCGCATCCTGCCCTACAGGGGCGAGCATGCCCTGCGACTATTCGAACTGCCGCCTCATCCCGGCGATCCCTTCGATCGCCAAATCATTGCGCAGGCGCTTTCCGAGAAGATCCCCGTAATAACGCCGGACGAGAAATTCAGGCTCTACAGCGGACTCAGGATCATCTGGTGACGGGAGTGGCCAGGTATCAGGTCTTAGGTGTTAGGTCTTAGGTCTCAGGAAAATCTCTTCGTCGGCGACCGAGCGACTGTTTGACCCGGGTGCGACAGCCTTTCCTAAGACCTAAGGCCTAAGGCCTGAGACCTGCCTTCTCAGCTCCTCCATTTAAGCATCACCGGCCCCGTCATTGGGTGCCGGAACTCGCCGCCGTTCTTCTTCATTTCCAGCATGGCGTTCTTCAATCCGAAATACCACTTTGCGGGACGGTCGGCGTCGTCGATCAGCATCAAGTGCGGGTTGTGTTTCAGGCCCTCGGACTGGAGTTCCATGGTGCGGCGATCCTGCTCGACAAATTTTGCGAAGACGAATTTCAGCAACTGGGGGCCGAAGGGAATCCAGCGAAACAGGTTCCAGGCAGCGACGACGTCGATGCGGCACTGGTTGCGGGTGATGGGAGTGACGGTGGTCAGGCTCGAGAACCAATATTTGCCGGCGCGAATGATTTCCGAGCGCAGGTTGGGCAGAACGAAATCGATGGTCGTGGTGATCGAATCGGCGTCGGCATAGAGGCGCAACACTTTGTAGGGAGCGCTGTTCGAGCTGGGGGTGTGCGCGCTCATGCGAAACCCGTAGGGGATGGGTTCGAAGTTCTTGTGCTTTTCGTGAATCGACTTTTGGGTGCGCCACCACCACGCCTGGTGAACGAAGGGGCCGTGCGCGGGATCCATCAGGCCGATGATGCCGTGGTCGACCGAGCAAGGCAGGTCGGCGGTGAGGTAGGCGAGTTTGTAGTGCTCGCTGAATTTCGGAATTTCGGGCGCGGGCATCGGAGCGGGCGCGGGTTTCGAGAATCCGGCTCCGGCGGGGCCGGGATCGGGGATAAACACCCACACGAAGTCGTCTCGCTCCTCGCACGGATAGCTGCCGGCGTAGATGCGGTCGATCTTCAAATTCTGATCGGAGACGAGCGACGGGATCAGCTGGCACTGGCCCGTGTGAGCGTCGAATCGCCAGCCGTGGTACGAGCATTCGATCTGTTGGCCGTCAAATTGCCCGCAAGAGAGCGGCATTCCGCGATGAGGGCAGGCGTCGCGCAGGGCAAAAGGTTGGCCTTGGCGATCTCGTCCAATGACCAGCGGCTGTTCGAGCAGCATCGTCTTGACCAGATTGCCGCGGCTGAGTCCCTCGCTCGGGAGCGCGCGGTACCAGAACCCGAAGAGCATAAGCGCGTCGGGCGTCTGAGACTGGAGTGGGATATCGTCGGGCATCGGAAAGGTGAGAATACCGCAGCGGCGACGAAATCAAAACCTTGGAACTATGGATGACAATCAAGCTTATGTCGCCAATCTAAAATGCAACAGATTAGGCGCGTGATCCGGAGTGCAGGCGCCTTTTCAATTGGATGTAGGCTTTGCCAGCAGCGCCAGGTTCTTCTATGTGAGCGAGGAAGAGCTTGCGCAGGGCGGCGGTCGTCAGGCGGCCCTCGATGTAGGCGTCATAGAGGTCGGTGCCGGTGAGATGGCCGAGTTGCTCGGCGACGTATTCATACTTGCGGCCGGTGAAGGGTGGAGCTGGCGCGCCGCGGAAATCCTGATTACGGTGTTCGGTCAGGAAGTCGAGAGCTTCGACGGCGTCGGCGAACGGAAGCGCGGTTTGATGTTCGAGGTCTTCGCGCGTCACGTCGAACAATTCCGCGATAGCGGGATCGCGGAGGGCGGGACGCGCGGGATGTAAGATACGCGATCCGAAGAAGGCGAGCGCGTGCTCGAAGACGGTCATGTAAAACACGTCGTCTCGATCCAGAGTCGTCGCGCCCGGCGCTGCTTGCGCTGCCGGAGCCTTGCCGTTCGCAAGATTCGGTAAGCCGCGGCAGGCTTGATGAAGGCAGCGCACGGCGTCCTCGGCCGAGGAGGTCATGCGGAACTGGCGCACGTACACGGCGTTGATCGGAGCCAGGTAAACGCTGCCGCGCTCCCCAACCTGGCGCAGCAGGGAGCGGCGGTGTTCGGCCGTGAATCCCTTGCGCGATAACAGGCGGCGCAGCAGGGCATCGGAGCTGCGTGAATAGACTTCGGGCATGAGGTCCACCAGAAGCCTCGGCTGCGTAGTGTTGTGGGGAGAGTACTGATTGATGCCGAGAAAACGCACCATGCCCTCGATCAGGTTATAGAGGGTGGGGCCGAGGTCGGGCGCGCCGTCGCTATCGCTGCGTCCCCAGCGGTCGAGCCAGAGGCGGTAGGTCTCGTATTTTTCCAGCGGCGTGGCGTTGAAGACGCAGACAACATTCTTGCGGACTTCGACAGATTCGACGTGGTCGCGAGCTTCTCCGGCGGCGCGCCAGTAGAGGGCGTCGACGTTTTGCAGAACCGTGAGCGTGGGTTCGGCGGGAAGCCGCTCCTGGAGCAGCCCGGGCAGATGCTGCGGCGCAAGATGCGACTCGCCGAACAACACCATGATGAGCGCGTCGGGATTGTGGCGGCGGAGTTCGGCAATCTTGTCGGCGGCATGGCGATCCCGGGCTCCGATCTTGCGCAGATCTTCGCGAGGCATGCAATCGAGACCGTAGATGGAGGCGCCGTGGTCGCGGGCGGCGGAGAGCAGTTCGTAAAACGTCGGCCAGTCATATCCCCAGTCAAGATCGAAACGGATGCGTTGCCGCAGTTCATTTTCATCAATCTCGCCGCGAAGCCATTCGTCGAGAATGTGCTGGTCGCGGGAGAAAATGGTTTCCACTCCCAGCACTACGGGGCGCTGGTGGAGTTCAGGATCGCGGAGAAGCGAGGACAAATAGCGCTGCGAGTTGGGCAGGGCATGATAGTCACCGACCAACACGATTCCGGCCTGGGCGATTTCGTGGCGGACATCGCTCGCGGCGAGAACTTTCTGGTAGGAGCGGTAAGCCTCGCGAAAGTCGCGCAGATACTTGCATCCGGCAGAGGGATCAATGGCGCCAATCGTACGCACGACGCTGGCGAGGGCGTGGCGTTGGGCGGCACTGCGCCGCGATCGTAAGATGCCGGTGGTGGACATAAATGCGTCGTTCGTCGTTGGTCGTCGGCGATTCGCTGTTTGCGATTCGCCGTTCGTATCAGGGCATCGCTTTAGCGATGCCATAAAGTCTTCGAATTCCGATGCCCCTTTAGGGGCCGCGCATCGAAGATTGACTTTATCCGCAGCCTGCTATCCTTGACTTGCCTTTCGTGCGTCCCTATCCTCAGTTTTTCGAGGCCTTGAACTGGATGGCCTCCTGGAGCGCCTACTTTGTCCCTTCTGATTCCGGAAAACCTGACGGTGGCTACTACCGGCGCCAGCGGATCGGTATTTCTGAAGCACTTTCTACTTACCGTGGAACGCGATCCTCGGGTGAAGACAGTAAATTTCATCGCCTCCGACAGCGGCCTGCGCGTCCTGGCCGAGGAACTCGGCGTCGAAGGCCGCTCCGACCTTCTACGTCAAATCATCGGCGCGTCTTCAGCAAAGATTCAGCAGCAGGCCAACACCGATATCGGGGCCAACGTGGCCAGCGGGTCGTATCCTTCGGACGCCATGGTCGTGATCCCGTGCAGCGTCGGCACCCTGGGCCGCATTGCCAACGGCACCGCCTCGCGCCTGATCGAGCGCGCCGCCGATGTGACTCTGAAAGAGCGCCGACCGCTCGTGCTGTGCGTACGCGAGACGCCGCTGAACAAAATCCACATCCGCAACATGTCGCTGGCGGCCGACGCAGGGGCGACCATCTTTCCCGTGATTCCGACGTTTTATAACCATCCGTCAGACGCCGATGCCATGGCCCGCGAATTCGCGAACCGCGTCCTAGCGCATATCGGACTCGCCCAACCGGATGCGTATCGGTGGGAAGGCTGAAACCAGTTTTCAGTTCCCAGTTCTCAGAAAACCAGCGTCCGGTATGTCCGCAGGTTCTACTGAGAACCGAGAACTGAGAACCGGGAACTGAGAACTCTCTCTTGAAAGATCGATGACTTTTGGCGGAAGCCCTTCCTGCTTTGCAGGGGTGCCTTCAGTCTAGGGAAGGGGCGGTTACGAAGGTAGGTATCTGGCGGGCATGTACTGCGAGTGCTAGGCTGAACCAGTTCTCAGCTTCCAGTGCTCAGTGTGGGAATGAACCGTGCCCTCAGAGATTTTTCTGAGAACTGAGAACCGGGAACTATTGCCTCCCGAGGCACACCTCGTACGTGCCGTTGACGCCGCCCCTGCTTTTTTGTAATCTGCGTTTACACCGGAAAGGAGGTGGTCGGATGACAAGTTCTGATAGTCACAGTAGAAGTACCAGACCAGGTGAGGTGGCTGAGTCTTAGGGCGGTTGCTCTAAGCGGAGTTCCTGAGGAACCTTTGGTCGGGGAAATCAGGAACATCTCTCGCAAACCATCCGTGAGTATGGACTAAACCGCCCGTCGCATGTCGGCGGGCACCGGAGTGAGCGAGGGGCCACGAGAGTGACCACCTCAGTCAATCCCAAACAGTCCACCGGGCAGCCCGCAGGCTGAAACGCTTGCGGGCTGTTCTCTTTTCTGGGGTTAGGTCTTAGGTCTTAGGAAAAGCGATGCAAGGCGGGTTCCCTGAGATCTGACACCTAAGACCTAAGACCTAAGACCTAAGACCTAAGACCTGAGACCTAAGACCTTCTTTTATCCCACCGCGCCGCGGAAAAAAATATCCGTGTATTGCTGCACAATGGCTTCGCCTTTCAGTTCGCCATCGGGTTTGTACCACTGATAGATCCAGTTGATCATACCGACCAGCGCAAACGCGGCCGCTCGCGGCGTGACCGCCGACGGAGAATTACGCTTGCGCTGGACTTCGGCGATCAGGTTCTCGACGAAGTGCAGGTAATCTTTCTTGCGTCCATTGATCTTGCGGCGAAGGGCCGGCGCCAGCGGATGGTTCTCGTGCAGCATCACCGTAATCTCGCGGTCTTCGGGACTGAGCACAACCTCGATGTGCAGCCGGATCAGCGTGCGCAGGCGCTCCTCCACTCCCTCAATGCGGCGCGCCACGTTGATGACCCGTTGTTCGGTGATGTCCATGGCGTGCGACATGATGTTGTAGAGGATCTCGTCCTTCGACTGGAAGTGGTGATAGAGGCCGCCCTTGGAAAGCTTGAGCGCGGCCGCGACATCGTTCATCGAAGTGGCATCGTATCCCTGCTGCTGAAACAAGCGGGCGGCGGCGCGCAGGATTTCCTGGCGAGGTTCGGGACGGTGTTCCTGCCGAGGTTCGAGGGTAGCTTCGCGGTGCATCACTAGAGATGGTATCGCGGAACGGGTCGTGGGGCCATTGAATCATTGAGGCATTGAATCATTGACTCAATGGCTCAATGATTCAATACCTCAATGATTCCATACCTCAATGGTTCTACGCCTCCGTCCGCCAACGGAATCGCGTGACCGCTACCACGCCGAACAACAGCGTGAACAGCAGCAATACAGCCATGGGCGCCAGCGCCGAAGAGAATCCCAAACCGCGCCAGGTCATGCCGTCCAAGCCATCCATCGCCCACCGGGTGGGAACGACCACGGTCAGTGTCCGGAGCCATTTCGGAAAGACGAAAGTTGGCACCCAGGCGCCGCCGAGCATCACCATGATGAGCGTCGCCATGATGGCATAACCGCGTGTGGCCTCGACCGTTTCCCCGAGAGCGGCGACCATCAGGCCGAAGGCCGCGGTCATCAATGAGAATGCGGCGCAGACTCCCACAAAGCCCGCGAAACTGCCCAGGATACGGACGCCGAACACCACCCGCGCGAAGCTGAAGAGCACCGCCAGAATAAAGCCTGACATCAGCGAGGCACTCACTGCCCGGCTGCCCAGCAACATGGATCGGGAAAGCGGCGCGGCCCTGAGCCGCTGCCACAGCCCACTCTGACGAAGCATCAGCAGCGCGATTCCGGCATCAAGTCCCATGAAGAGGATGAACTGAATGGCCATTCCTCCGAACGAGTGTGCATAGCCGTTGTACGCGACATCGTGCCCCGAAGTAATCGCTTCCTCTCGCGTCTGGTAAGGCATGGTCAGGCCGCCAGATAACTGCGTTTGCCCGGACGCGCCAGCGCGGTCTTGGCGTTCATTGAACTCCTTCACCCCGCCTAGCAAGTCGCCGAGAACCTTTCGGTCTTCCGCTGAGAGGCGTGGATTGTTCTGTACTTGCGCCAGCGACTCTTCCGCCATTTCCCGCCCGCTTCTGCCGCTGAACATCTCCTTGCTCACGCTCTGCATGACGGCGCCGCTCAGGATGCCCTTCACCATGCCGAGTTCCACGTGGTGGGAAGGGTCGTAGAGCACGCCGAGTTCGGGCTTCTTCTCGCCCGTCTCGCTCGAACCGGTCTCGCTCGAACCAGTAAAGAGCGCGCGTCCGGCATCCCTGCCAAAATTCTTCGGGATAACTATCGCTGCCGTCGCCTTGCCCTTGCGCACCGCCTCGCGGGCGGCGTCCAGCGTGGATACCTTTACATCGAGGTTCTTATCGCCGGAGAGCTGAACGATCAGCCCGCGGGAGATGTCGCTGCCGTCCTGGTCAATCACCAGCACCGAGACTTTGCTGGTCTCCGCGTTGCCACCTTGCCCGCCGAACAGGTAGCCAAAGAAAGAGGCCAGAAGGATGGGAACCACCAGCCCGACAATCACCGCTCTGCGGTTGTTGAAAAATAGTTTCAGGTCTTTGCGTACCAGAGCCAGGAAGGGAATCATCGCGAATCTCGAAGGCTCCTTCCCGTGAGAGTAAGAAAAACGGTCTCCAGATTCGGTTGCTCACTGGAGACATGGTTGTAGGAATGCCCGTTCTCGGCCAGCCAGCGAAGAACGCCGGGCGCGCCACGGGACAGGTCGTGAACTCCAACCCGCAGCGTGCCTTGATCCAACTCAGCCGACTTCACTTCCGGAAGCGCCAGCATCGGTTCCGGCTTGAAACCGTCCGCATGGTCGAGTTCGACGGCAATCACGTTGGTGACCGGCAACAGCTTGTGCAGTCCCTGCAACGTGTCGTTGGCAATCAGCTTCCCATGATCGATGATTACGATGCGGTCGCAAAGGCGCTCTGCCTCTTCCATATAGTGCGTCGTGTAGATGAGGGTTTTGCCACGCTTCTTCAGAGTCTCCAGATTTTCAAAAATGGCATTGCGGCTTTGCGGATCGACGCCGACCGTCGGCTCATCGAGCAGGAGGATCTGCGGATGGTGAAGCAGCGCCGCGGCCAGGTTCAGGCGCCGTTTCATGCCTCCGCTGAACGTTCCCACCTTGTCGCCGGCGCGATCCAGGAGCCCCACCAGAGTCAGAGCGTCGCCGATTGCCCGTTTCACGGCCGCGCCCGCGAGCGAGTAAAGCGCCGCGAAGAACGTCAGGTTGTCGCGGGCAGTAAGCTGGTCATAGAGCGCCATTTCCTGCGGGACGAGCCCAATCTTCAGCTTGACCGGGTCGGTGTCGCGCTTGACCTGCTTGCCTTCGATCAGGACTTCGCCGGAATCCGGGCTCAGCAATCCCGCAATGATGGAGACGGTAGTCGTCTTGCCGGCGCCGTTCGGTCCGAGCAGCCCGATGGTTTCTCCATAATCAGCCTGAAAGCTCACACCGGAGACGGCCATCAGCTTCCCGTAGCTCTTCGTTATGCCCTTCACTTCCAGCATGGCTGAGGAGTGTATCATCGTCACATTTGGAGTTGATAAACGGCATCCGAACTTTTGCTGGACGCGTAGGTCTTCTGGGTTCGCCCGACAACGAGTCTGTGTAGCGGTGCAGTTTGAGTTCGTCCGGTAGTTCTCTTTGCGCCCTTCGCGAGTCCTTGGCGTACTTTGCGTTTAAGATCTTAATTTGCCGCAAAGCCAAGGAACGGTCGAGATTCTGAAGCTGCACCTGCCCGCCCCGAGTGCTCTCGTTCAGAATGATTAGTGACACTCGAATAGAGTGTCGAAATGCAAATTCGCAAAGGGAAACCACCTGGTTCGGGCCGGCTGGTTCGGGTCGGGGTGGAGTTGAGCCGCGAAGCTCGGGTGC
>JBAVVP010000215.1:0-3108 GCA_049697355.1 Terriglobales bacterium | reverse complement strand
GATCAAAATCAGCCTATGGGAACCGTCATCCAAGCCATTTACGCGAACGCTGGCATCCCGTTGCCGTATGCGCGTTACGTCATCGACTGGGCTGCGATGAAGTCCGCCGCCAACGCTGGCAAGGCTTACACCGCGAACACGTTCTGAAGGCTTCGCGCATACCTGCCCGCCTCCTAAGCGGAGTTCCCCGGCTTCGCTAACATTTGAGACTTCCAGGTTTTCAGGATCGTCCAAGCAAGGGCCGGCCCCTGGTGAATTTTTGACAGTTAAGGCCGGCTGCAGACATTGGGCTGATTTCGGAGTGTGCCCGCTGTCGGGGGATGAGCCGCCGTTCCAAGCGGATGCCCAACCATCACTCGGAACGCGGCTTACACTTGTCAGTCTGGGGCCTTTGTTGGTAGTCGCCTGAGCGGCTCTGACGCTTGCACGCACCAAGGATGGCAGCGCGGAACTGCCAAAAGGAGCGGCGTATGCCTCGGCAATCGTAGCCGTCAGCCGGTGGACAGTGCAGCGGCACGTCCGGCAAGGGAACTTGGGGGGTCAGGGTTGACTTGTTTCCGGATTTCGAGGATCGTCCCAGCGAGTGGCATTCCTCACCCGCGGTATTCGACGCAGTAGGGCTCAGCCATGTACACGGTCATAGGATCTCTAAGGACGCGAGCCTTCCGGGTCGTCTGGATGTTGGAGGAACTGGGCCAAGTCTACGAAGTCGACCCCGTTCGCCCGAGAAGCGAAACTGCAAGGGCCTACAATCCTTCAGGCAAAGTGCCCATCCTGCTCGTTGGCGGTGAGCCGATCCTCGACTCGGTTGCCATCGTCCAGTTCCTGGCCGACCGCCACCGCCGTTTCACGGTACCAGCCGAGACCATCGAACGAGCCCGCCAGGACAGCTGGACGCAATTCTCAGTCGACGATCTTGAGTCGCCACTCTGGTTCAATGCCAAGAATACATTCGTGCTGCCCGAGGAGCTGCGTAGCAAGGCCGCGCAGACGGCCTGCAAGTACGACTTCGATCGCGCCCTCGACCACTTCGCCCAACGCCTGGGCACCAACGAATACGTGACAGGTGCAGAGTTTCGCGTACCCGATCTGCTCATCGGACATTGCTTGAACTGGGCCGAAAACGGTGCGGGCTGGCCGATCCCTGATGGACCGGTACGGGCCTACCTCAATCGCATTCGCACCCGCCCCGCTTTTCAAAGGGTCACTGCCGTGCGTGACAAATCCTGACCGGCCCACTCAAACCGGCAGGCAGGTCCGTCCGGCGACGCCTCGGGAAAGCTGGGCCAGGGCTCAAGGTTTGACGGGCGGCGCGAGCGTTGTTAGGCAGTAGCAGGCATGGGTCAGGACAGAATGATGCGGGCCACTTCTTGCGGGTTCTCCACTGAGGAGAAATGGCCCGTGTTGGGAAGCGTGATCATGCGAGCATCCTTTAGCGCCGCCTTCGTGCGCTCCCGCTCCGAAAGGCGTGACCAGTCCTTGCCGCCATAGATAAGGGTTACGGATGCTTTGACGGCGGGATAGCGTTCGCGGGCTTTGGACCATGAGCGCCATTTCTGGAGCACTTGGCGCGCGGCATATCTATAATGGGGAAGGTGGGCGGTGGTATCGAACTCAGTCAGCAGATCGGCTGGGAGTTTTCGAGGGTCTGCATAGCCGCCTCCCATGATTGTTCCCAGAACGAAGCGGTTTTCGAGGGCTGCGCCAATTGGTCCAAACACAGGCACTTGCAAGCCGCCAATGATGAGGTTTGCAAACCAGTTACCGCGGCGGATCCCATCGCCAAACCGTTTCTCATAATCGTAGGTATTGAGGGCGTACACAGCGCGAATGCGATCGGGAACGTCAGCCGCCACCGTCAGCGAAACCACGGCCCCGATGGATTCGCCCACCATGGTCACGTCGCGAAGATCGAGCGTCTCGAGAAAGCCTACGATGCCGCCTCGCATATAAGGCTCGTCGAACGGCGCGGCGGCATCGATTGGAGAACGGCCGTGCCCGGGAAGGTCAACGGCATAAACGGTGTATTTCTTTGCAAGGAGCGGCGCCAGGTCCCGGAAATACTCAAGCTGGGTTCGAATGGTATGGAGAAGGACAAGAGCCGGGCCCTCACCGAGCCTTACATAACGAAGGCTTAGTTTATCTGAGATTCGTAAGAGCGTGGGCTCGTAGCCAGAGATCGTGAGCATCGTCACTTTCCTTTCGTTCTTATTCACTGAATGCTCAAAGAAACGAGCAAGGCAGCCTGCGCAAACGGCAAATCGACTTTTCTGTTCTCATCCCGGCGCTGGCCCAAAAACAGGACGGCGTTGAACCCGCCAAAGGCAAAAGTCACCTCACGATCGCCAGGGGCAAGAGCTTGAACCGCCTCCTCCGGCAAAAGAGCCTTACTCGGCAGCCAATGCTGTGAGCAATTCCGGTTCCTTCGCCGAATCCTCATGAACCTCATCTGCAGCCAGCTTGATCCGGAACCACGCGGCGTAGAGCGCGGGAAGGAACAGCAGGATCAGCACCGTGCCGGCCACCGTGCCGCCGATCAGCGTGTAAGCCATCGAGCCCCAGAAGACGGAGTGCGTGAGGGGGATGAAAGCCAGCACGGCGGCAAGCGCGGTCAGAATCACGGGCCGCGTGCGTTGCACCGTCGCCTCGATGACGGCATGATAGTCATCAAGGCCGGCGGCGCGGTTCTCCTTGATCTGTTCGGTCAGGATCAGCGTGTTGCGCATCAGGATGCCGGCCAGTCCGATCAGGCCAAGAATGGCGTTGAATCCGAAGGGCTGGTTGAAGCCGAGCAGCACAGGCACGACGCCGACGAGGCCAAGCGGCGCCGTCAGCATGACCATGGCCATCGTCGAGAAGGATCGCACCTGCAGCATGATGACGATCAGCATGGCGGCGATCATGGCCGGAAAGACTTTACCCAGCGCGGTGTTCGCCTTGGCCGCCTCCTCGATCGATCCGCCCATTTCGATGCGATAGCCGGCCGGAAGGGACGCGATCAGCGGTTGAAGGGCCGTCATGATCTGCTTGGAGACCTCCGGAGGTTGGGTCGCCTCGTTGATGTCCGAGCGGATCGTGATGACGGGGGTGCGATCGCGGCGCTTAAGG
>JBAVVP010000214.1:0-9193 GCA_049697355.1 Terriglobales bacterium | reverse complement strand
GCACCATCTGGAACCCTCCTACAATTTTTCAGGATTGGTCGATCCGCATGCCTCGCCGCGCGAGTATCTGGCCACGCTCAACGGATGGTTCGCGGGCAAGCTGCCCGACCTGAATCCGGACGATCCCCAGCTCGCTCTCTATCTGGCGCAGAATGCGATGTGGTGGACCGAAACCGCGCAACTCGATGGCTTCCGCCTCGACACGTTTCCGTATTCTTCACGCCAGTTCTGGAGCGGATGGCACGAGCGGTTGCGCCAGGTCTATCCCCAGTTTGCCGATCAGAAGCTCGTTGATGCAAAGATCATGGACGTCGGCGAAGTGGCGGACCCCGACTCTACCATCACTTCATTTTTTGCAGGCGGACGAAAGCAGTTCGACGGCATCGACTCCGGCCTCGCCACCGTCTTCGATTTCCCGCTCTGCAATGCCCTGCGCGACGTGGTCATCAAGGGTGCGTCGATGCAGAAGATTGTCGACGTTCTTCAGCACGACGAACTCTACCCGCATCCGGAGACGCTCGTCACTTTCCTCGGAAATCACGACGACCGGCGCTTCATGAGTGAAGAAGGGAGCAGCCCGGCCAAACTCAAGGCCGCATTTTCGCTGCTGCTGACCTTGCGCGGAATTCCCCAGATTTATTCCGGCGACGAAATTGCGATGGACGGCGGCGACGATCCCGACAACCGCCGCGACTTTCCCGGAGGCTTTCCCGGCGACCCGCACAACGCCTTCATAGCCAGCGGCCGCACCGCCGGCCGCACTGCAGAACAACAGGATGTGTTCGCGCACGTGCAGTCGCTGCTGGCGCTGCGCAAGAGTCACGCCGCCCTGCGTACCGGAAAGCAGTGGCATATCGGATGGGGCGACACTTACTATGCGTTCCTGCGCGAGTCGCCGCAAGAGGAAGATAAGCTGCTCATCGTCTACAACAACGCACCGAAGACGACCGAACTCACGATCCCCGTCGAAAACACGCCTCTTGAAGCGGCGCACCACTTGCAGGCAGTGTTTGGGAACACGCCCGCGGAGCTTGTAGCCGGTAACGTGCACGTCGTATTGCAGGCTCAGACACTCGCCGTCTTCAGCGTGCGTTAGCCAAATAACCCTGGACTGGTCCCGATAGTATCCCGTTTATCTTCCTCGGTTCGTAACCATTGTGAGAGTTACCCCGTGCGACCACTGTGTCGCAGCGATTCCGACTTCTGCGCAAGATTATGCAACGTTACTTTCCAGGTGACCATGAGGGTAAAGCAGTCGCCGACACCTCGAATGCCCGCCAACCCTGCCAAGAGCCGGATTGGAACTCCCGCCTGCACTGCACGTTACCGCTGCCTTCGCCGGCGACCCGGTCCTAGCGGTTCGTGTTTCCTGAAATTGGAACGCTGCAAGCACCGGAATATGCCATCGGGACGGAGGCCGCTATGACAATGCGAAATCTGACGATGGTACTTCTGGTTACTTTCGTACTCGGAACAAGTGTGGGGCTTCACCGTTACGAAAACGCCCGAAACGCGGCGGTGGTGCGCCAACTCCGCCAACTCAACGATCAACTGCAGCAGACCAAATCCGAGCTTGTCGATGTTACCGTACGACTGTCAGCGGCAAACCAGAAACTCGCGTTCCTCGATTCCTCTAAAGCTCGTGTCCAGGTGACCGCTTATGCGCTGACCGGCGATTTCGGTCCCGATCCGGTCTTCTCGAACAATGCTCCAGCACGGAGTGCTTATGCGGTGCCCAAGCACACCCTCCCAACTGGGAAAGTCTTGAACGTGGCACTCTCACCGGCGGCGGAGCGGAAATTGCACGCCAACCTGAACGACACGATTGTGCTCATGTCCAGAAATCGCGCCCACAAGCATCTGGCACGTTTTGTGGACCGCACGGCGCAGACCGAGACCCGCCCGGTCGTGGATATTCTGTTTGCGGATGCTCACGAGGCCCGCATCTGGGGGCGGCGATCATTCTATGCGGTCGACATTTCCCGGCCCGAATCCCCATTCCAGCAGCGATGACCTGTTAGCGAAGATCTGCTGCGGATTGCCCTGCGCGGCAAAGTGTCCGTGAGCCTCGCATTCTCGGTGAGACTCCAATGAGGGTGAATGGGAGAATCGAATCGATCCGTCATCAAGTACACTTATTTCTTCCAGCCGTGATGGCATCGTGTGAGGAGAGGATTCGGAACGGTGAACTACGGGGCTCTCTTTCGGTCTGCATTGGTGGCACTGCTCAGAAACAAAATGCGAAGCGTCCTGACGGTTCTAGGGATCACCATCGGGATTGCGGCTGTGATCTGTGTCGTGGCCATCGGCAAAGCCGGACAAGCGCGAGTGCAGCAGCAACTGAACAACCTGGGAGACAACTTCGTCTGGATTGAAGCCGGCGGCCGCGCGGTCAACGGCGTGCGTACGGGCACGCATGATACGAAGACGCTGGTCATGGCTGATGCGGTGGCCGTCAAGAACCAGATTTCGCTTATCAAGAGCGTCTCGCCGAATGTGGATGATCCGGTCCAGGTCATCTACGGCAATCAAAACTGGCACACGTCCTACCGCGGCGTTTCGCCCGAATACTTCGACATAAAGCGCTGGTATGTGGATCAAGGGGCGATATTTTCAGCGGACGATGTGGATCGAGCGGCCGACGTTTGCGTGATTGGCCGAACGGTTCGGCAGCAGCTTTTTGGCGTCGAAGCACCAGTTGGAAAAGTAATACGCGTCAATAGCCTTCCCTGCAAAGTGGTGGCTACGCTGCAAGCAAAAGGGCTCTCGCTTTCCGGCCAAGATCAGGACGACACCGTGATCCTGCCCTACACGACCGCGCAGAAGAAGCTGAAGGGCATTACCTGGCTGGACGACATTCTCTGCTCCGCAGTGTCGCAAGACGCGGTCAAGATGGCCGGACAGGAAGCAACCGCCGTGCTCCGGGATCGGCACCACCTGCGTCCCGAAGAAGAGGATGACTTTAATATTCGAAATCCCGAGGACATCATTCAGGCCCAGCTCGACGCGAGCAAGACTCTGACCATTCTGCTGATCGCAATCGCATCCGTTTCCCTGATCGTGGGAGGAATTGGGATCATGAACGTGATGCTCGTTTCGGTGACCGAACGTACGCGCGAGATTGGAGTCCGAGTGGCGGTGGGAGCGACCGAAGCCGCCATTCAGCTTCAGTTCCTGGGAGAATCGATCATGCTCAGCCTGGTTGGGGGCGCTGCCGGTGTGCTGGTTGGGATCTTTGGCTCCTATTTGGTTGGACAGACTCTGGGCTGGCCCATCGAGATGTCCATCGAAGCGGTCGTGGTGGCCGCGATGTTCTCGGTCGCGGTCGGAGTCTTCTTCGGATACTACCCCGCGCGCAAAGCGTCTCTGCTTGATCCTATCGAAGCGCTGCGCTATGAGTGAAATACTTTTAGTTGATTCCTGGAACTGAACATAATGACGAATCGAAAGTGGATCATCCTGGCGGGTGTTGCAGTCGCGGCTGGATTGTTCGTTGCCTTAGGCCTGAATCGCAGCACGCAAGCGCAGCACTTCACCGCGAAGGTGGAACGAGGCGCCATCGACGACGTTGTGGAAGCCACCGGAACCATCAACTCGGTAATCACCGTCCAGGTGGGATCGCAAGTTTCCGGGAGCATCGCGAAACTCAATGCCGACTTTAATTCCCGCGTGCATAAGGGAGACGTGGTCGCCCTCATCGATCCTGCATTGTTCAAGGGGGCCCTGCTGCAAGCGGCCGCTGACTTGAAGAACGCGGAGGCCAACCTGGAAGCGGCCCGAGCCAATCTCGAAAAGGCGAAAGCGGCATTGGTCCAGACTAAGGCCGACTATGATCGTGCCGTTGGCTTGACCAAAGACGGTGTCATGAGCCAGCAGCAACTGGACCTGGCCAAGTCGAACTATGATGCAGCCAGCGCATCCGTCGATGCCGCGGCCGCCAACATCACGCAAGGCGAGGCACAAATCAGTCAAAAGCAAGCTGCCGTCGCCGTAGCCCAAACTAATCTCGATTACACCGTGATTCGTTCTCCCATCGACGGCACGGTTGTGGCGCGGAATGTGGACGTGGGGCAAACCGTGGCGGCATCCCTGCAAGCTCCAACCATTTTTACCATCGCGCAGGATCTCACCAAGATGTGGGTGTATGCCAAGACCGACGAGTCGGACGTGGACAACATTAAGGTGGGCAAGACCGTCACCTTTAAGGTGGATGCCCTCCCCAAGCAAACGTTTCAGGGCGTGGTCAGCCAGATCCGGATGAATCCGACGACGGTGCAAAGCGTGGTTACCTATGACACCATCATCGAATTTGCTAACCCCGAACTAAAGTTATTTCCTGGCATGACGGCATACGTGACCATTCCCGTGGCCACCGTGCAGAACGTATTGAAACTGCCAAACACAGCCCTGCGGTACAAGCCTCCGATGGCGGCCGAGGAAATTCTGGCTCTTTATAAGCGCTCTGGGATCGAAGGAGGCGAGGGGCAACAGGCCGGCGGTGACTCCGCTGCGGCGCAGAGTGAAAAGATGACTGGCGGCGCCCAGAATCTGCCTCGCGCACCGAAAGCTGAGACCGCCGTGGTTTGGAAACTCCATCCCGATAACACGATGGAACCGGTCAGGGTTTCCCTGGGAATCACCGACCATGCCTACACCGAAGTCAGCGCAATTCTCAAAGGGGAACTGAAAGAAGGAGACGACTTGATTATTCGATCGGTGACCTCCAAAACCCAAGCTCCAAGCGGCATACGGCGCTAAGGATCAACGGTTCGAAACCACCCCATGCAGACGACACCCGCTGTCAGTCAAGTCGGAGCCGCGCCAGCCACCTCCACGGCAAGCGCGGTCATTCGTGTGGAAGACGCGCATAAGTATTACGAACTGGGCGAGACGCGGGTGCATGCGCTGCGCGGTGTTGGCCTCGAAATTCAGAGAGGCGAATTCGTGGCGATCATGGGGGCGAGCGGCAGTGGAAAGTCCACCTTCATGAACATCCTTGGTTGCCTGGACCGCCTCAGCTCCGGACGATACTTACTGGAAGGGATCGACGTTTCCGAGCATGACAAGAAGGCTCTGGCGTTGATTCGGAACGAGAAGATTGGATTTGTTTTCCAGGGCTTCAATCTGCTGGCCCGGACGACGGCGCTTGAAAATACGGAATTACCCGCGCTCTACGCGAAAATCGATAAAGTCGAGCGCCGGAAGCGCGCCGCCGATGCGTTGACCATGGTGGGTCTGGCCGAACGGGCACAACATTTCCCGTCGCAGATGTCCGGTGGACAGCAACAGCGAGTCGCCATAGCTCGAGCGCTGGTGAACCGTCCCTCTATCCTTCTGGCCGACGAGCCCACGGGTAATCTCGACAGCCGTACTTCGGTCGAGATCATGGAGATCTTCCAAAACTTAAACGACAAAGGCCTGACCATTGTGCTGGTGACGCACGAACACGACATCGCACAATTCGCCAAGCGCGTGCTGGTCTTCCGGGACGGAAAAATCCGTAAGGACGATCCGATTGTCAATCGACCGAGGGCGAGCGAAGTGCTGAAGACTTTGCCGACGCTCGAAGACTGAGGCGGCGCAACGCGTGGTCAGGGCAATTCAGTGCGCGGCCGGAGATCTCTCGGCAAGGAAATCGTCGCGGCACTGTTTTGCGGCGGAAAGCAACTGAGCAAACTCGGGCGAGCTTCGCAGGGGCGCGAAAAGGGGCTCATTTTGCATGGCATTGTAGGCACAATAATGCCCGGTGACGGCACTTTTGAGCAGACGCAGCGCGATGTCCTTCTGCCCACAGAAGGCGAAGGTAGGTGCAGCCATATACCTGTTCTCGGGGTCGGGAATGGCCAAAATTTTCGGCGCAAGCTCCATGGCGAAGTTGTCCACATCTCCGGACGGCGCGTGGTTGAGACATCTGTTGAGGATCTGATCTCTGGAGTCATCGCCCAATTTCTCGGCCGCCTCCCGGGCTTGCGCCAAGTTGCCAGCACGAATGTAATGGCGCACGAGGTTGCGAGAGACCCAAATGGATCCAATGTCGAGCTGGAGGAAAACCATCGCCCTCTCGTAGTTGCCAAGTTGGTCGAAGGTGGACGCACACGAACGCAGCTGATAGTTGCCCGGGTCCAGGGACAAGGCGGCGTCGCACTCGCGCGCAGATTCTTCAAGCACTCCTCCGTAGCGCAGAACATAAGCCAAAGCGAAGTGGGCAGCTGCGCTCTCTGGATGGCGCTCCACCAGCGCCTTCGCATCCTGATAGGCTTTTCCTAGCTCACCTCTTTCGACCCGATTGGTGATCAGCGCACTGGCCGGATCGACGAGGTTCGGATCCAGCGCCACGGCTCGTTCGAAGGCGGCGTTCGAGCGCTGAAATATTGCCTCGCCGCCGTTCGAGTATTCCGAGTCGTAATAGTAGCGACGCCCCAGCGCGTTCCAGGCGGGAGCGTAGGTAGGGTCCAGTCCTACCGCGCGCTCCAAGATGGCGATGGCGTCTTTATTGGGAAGTGCATCATGCGGCAGTGCGATGCTGCGCAAGTACAGGTCGTAGGCCTCCTCATTCTTGGGATGGGTGCCAGCTTCCCCCGCATCCGTTCCCGCGCCCAGAGCGGGGACTAGCCCTTGGCGAACCTTCGAGGTGATCTGGCTTCGCATGGCAATCATGTCCGGAGAGGAGACGGTCATCGTGTCGCGCCAAAGCGTACGGTTGTCGGCAACGTCCACGGCTTCGAGAGTGATCTGAAGCTGATCGCCTTCTTTCATGAAGTGTCCCGTGACGACGTCGGTCACATGCATGGCCTTGCCGGCTTCTTGCAAGTCGAGAGTCGGAGAGTCGTACTTGCTGGTGGTAGCGAACGGGCGGATGGATAGCGAGCGAACGTAGCTGAGCGCGGTCGCGATTTCGTCGGCCAGAGCCAGACGCAGAAAATCCACATCCTTATCGGAACTCAGGTTTTGTAACGGAAGAACGGCGACGGTCTTTTGATTGGCCGTAACCACAACCGGTGCAGTGCGCCGGTTGAGGACCCAATAAAGAACCCCCAGTACCACGACCGCTGCGACAATGATTCCGGCGATCTTTCCGAAGGAACGTTTCTGACTCGAAGCCGCAGGCGCTTGGCTTCCAGAGGCAGCGCTCGATGATGCGGATGGAGCCAGGGCAGGGGAGGAACCGGATCCTGAAGATGGCGGCGGGCCTGCGGCCTGGGCGCCGCTTTCCCGCGCGGCTGCTACCGTCCCCGAACTCGCGGGTACGCCGTGACGCGATTCCGTTTCCCGCTTGAGCCGCTTCAGGTCGGCCCGCATGTCGGCGGCGTGCTGGTAGCGCAGCTCGCGATCTTTCTCCAGTGCCTTGTTAATGATGTCTTCCAGCTTGGGCGGAAGGTCCGGATTCAGCCGTACTGCCGCAACCGGATCGCGATCCAGGATTTCATGGGAGATGACTCCCGAACTTTCTCCGCGGAAGGGCAACGTCCCGGTAGCCATTTCATAAAGCACCGCGCCGAAGCTGAACAGATCGCTCCGGGCGTCCAGTTCTTTTGCGCGCACCTGCTCCGGCGACATGTAAGCGACGGTGCCGAGCGTGGAGCCGGGACTGGTCAGGTGCTCTTGGTTTAGCGTCTCCTGGGCGGTTGTTCCTGTCGCGTCCGACCCTCGGCCAGCCGCGGGCATCACCTTCGCCAACCCGAAGTCGAGAACTTTGGCGTGTCCGCGCTTGGTGATAAAGATGTTCGCCGGTTTGATGTCGCGGTGGACGATGCCTTCCGCGTGGGCGGCATCGAGCGCGTCGGCAATCTCGATCGCCAATCCGAGCAGAACATCGGTTTCGACGGGTCGTCCGGTGATGCGGTGCTTCAGCGTCACGCCGTCGAGAAACTCCATGACGATAAAAGGATGCCCGTCGGCCTGCCCGATCTCGTAGATCGTGCAGATATTAGGATGATTCAGCGCAGAGGCCGCCTGCGCCTCCCGCTGGAAGCGCGCCAGGGCCTGCGCGTCTTTGGCAACGTCATCGGGCAGAAACTTCACGGCGACAAAGCGGTGAAGGGTTGTGTCCTCGGCCTTGTAGACAACCCCCATGCCCCCACCACCCAGCTTTTCGACAATGCGGTAGTGCGAAATGGTTTGGCCGATCATGCGGGAGGGTCCGACTTTCGAATCGCTTCATCTTACGGACGCCGCCACCGCGAGTCAACGAATGACGGGGATTATTACGCCCTGAATAGATCTACTACACCCCCACCGTAGGACAGGCCGGGGATCGCGCGCTAGCGAATGGGGCGGGTGAGCGCGGATGTGGTCTAGGGAGTAGGCGGCGAGCTAGCGCCCTGAAGGACTCTATCGACCGCTTTCTTATCAAAATTGGACGGTAATTTCTTTTGTGTATCTTTCCATTCTCTTTCGGTCATCGAGGAACGGATGTTCTTCGCCTCCACGAGCGCGTCGCGGTCTCCGCGCCGTGCGGCAAAGAAAAACCACAGGAATGCCTGAACACGGTCCATCTTGGTGCCTTCGCCGTTTTCGTACATTCGTGCCACAGCTTGCATGGAAGCCCTGTTTCCCGCACGAGCCCCTTGCTCATACCATCGGAAAGCTTCCTTCGGATTTGCGTACACCGCAGAGCCGTGCTGATAAAGATAGCCGAGGCAGTAATAGCCGCCGGAAAGTCTTTCTTTCGCTGCCGCCTCGCACCAAGGCCGAGCATGGTTATAGTCTGAGGCATTCAGATACAAAGCTGCGAGGCTGATCGTTGCCTCGCCGTCGCCGTGATCCGCTGCCTTTCGGTACCATACGACAGCCAATTCCTGGTTCTTCGGCAAGTCTTCACCCTTCTCGTACATCTGGCCTATGGCTACGCAGGCATCGTTGAATCCCCTAGGGCCGTGTTCACCCTGTGAACGCTTGGCGGCATCCTGACCACTTGTGTTCCCACCTTCGCTGGATAGCAAGAACCAGGCATAAGCCAGAGCGTCATTGGTGCTGACGCCCTCACCGTTGTAGTAGGCCGCGCCGAGATTGAACATTGCGTTTGTATTGCCCTGGCGAGCGGCCTTGCGATACCACCGGACTGCTTCGGTCTTGTCTTTTTCAACGCCATCCCCTACCCAGTAAAGAACGGCCAGACTGTTTTGCGCCTTCTCGTTTCCTAGTTCGGCGGCTTTGCGGTACCAGATTGCCGCTTGATCCGCGCGCCGGGGAA
>JBAVVP010000213.1:0-6651 GCA_049697355.1 Terriglobales bacterium | reverse complement strand
CTACATCGTCCTCAGCCTGATCGAAAGCCAACATTACTGGCTGGCCTCGCTCGGCGTGCTCTATTCGCTCTTCGGGCTTTATTACTACCTGAAGATTGCGAACTCGATACTGATGCGCGCGCCGATGGAAACCGAACGGCTGCCCCTCAGCCTCGGAATGCGTTGCACACTGGGAATGACGGCGCTGGCGACGATTGTGATCGGCGTCTTCCCAGAGCCGTTTATTCGCGGCGTCAACTGGTCGCTGTGGATCGTACAGTCGCCCCACGTCGCGGCCATGGTGCGGTAGCTGCGAGTCCTTAAGAAGAATTCTCTGTTGTAATTTTGGCCGGGTGGCCCATTCTAAATTTCGCGTTCTTTGCGAAATTTAGAGTGGGGGATATTGGGAGGCTGGCATCCAGTCGGTTGGCATTGGTTACGATTTCGCTAAACTAAAAATGCTTCTCTGTCTCAAACGCGAGGCGCATGCGCCGCTTG
Source organism: Terriglobales bacterium (assembly GCA_049697355.1). Taxonomy (GTDB): domain Bacteria; phylum Acidobacteriota; class Terriglobia; order Terriglobales; family Acidobacteriaceae; genus Acidiflorens. The sequence goes on along the minus strand of JBAVVP010000213.1, from coordinate 6,174 downwards.
TGATTGTCGAAGTCTATGACGAGCAGTTTTTCACTGCCAGGCGCAAATGTTCCAGAGATGCTGCTCGATTCATCGTAGGAACCATCCGCAGACAAAACCCGCACACGAATACGATGGTCTCCTGGTGTCAGTTGCACTACGTCGGAAAGGTACCCTTCGACTCCTTTGAAGAGCACCACACGCTTCCTAATCGCACCACGCAAAGAATGGCTGTAGCTCTTCCGATCATCGATCCAGACGGAAAGGTCGGCCGTGACAAAATGGTGTTTAACGGCGATGTCCAACTGGCAAGAACGGGATCGGTCGGTCGCGTCAATCGGTCGGGGACGATTCTTAGCCGAAAGTTCGACGCCTGGCGCACTTGCAGGGTCTGCCATCGTCTGCTTAAGAGCCACGGGCGTGGCCATACTCACTGTGGGAACAGGATGGACTGCTAAATCGGTAACTCCCGCAGCTACGTTGACTGGACTCGCCCACCAAAGCCCCACAAATGCCAACCCCAGGAATCCAAGGCTGAGGAATCCAACACTCAGTTGTTGCCATGGTCGGCTGAACCAAACAGGCGCCGTGGGCTTATCTGCCTGCATCCGGTTGCGGCTTCCAGACAAGGAGACGTTCGTCGTCTTCAACAAACCGCTATAGGAAAGATCGTTTGACCCCGGCACGCGGTCTGCCCGATTGTCCGGCCTGGGCAAAACGGCATTCCCCGGGCTTTCCGAATCGATCCCGTTTCGCAGGCGTTCCAGATCCAAAACCATTTCCATCCCAGTCTGGTAGCGTTCCGCCGGATTCTTGGCCATGGCGCGTGCAATCACACAATCGAGTTCGGGAGGAAGCTCTGTGTTGAATGCTGTGACAGGCACTGGGTCCTGATTCGCTACTCTCAGCGAAACCGTCACGGCACTGTTGCCCTGAAACGGCCGATGTCCGGTGAGCATCCTGTACAGAACCACACCCAAGGAGAAGAGATCGGAACGGCCATCCACTGGCTCCCCCCTGAGCTGTTCCGGCGACATGTAGGCCGGAGTCCCCCAGGTACGTCCGGGCCGCCCCGAGTCAGGGACATTTAGCTGGGCGATTCCGAAATCGGCGATTTTCGCGCGGCCATCTTCTCCAATGATGATGTTCGACGGCTTAACGTCGCGGTGCACCACTCCTTGGAGATGAGCATAGTCGAGGCCCTCGGCCACTTCCTGAATGAACTGCAAGGTGGTGTGCAAAGGCAAGCTGGCATTCTCAGTGGAGAGAATTTCTTCCAGAGAGCGACCGGCTACGTACTCCATCACGATGTAAGGGCTCAAAGTGTCCGGGTCTTCGCCAATATCGAAGATGCCTACAATTCGGGGATGTGACAGACGACCTGCGGCTTCGGCTTCACGAAAAAAGCGCGCCCGAAATGCCTGCTCTTCAGTTGAGTCAGCGGCTACGAGCGAGATGGTCTTAATGGCGACGAACCGGTTTATCTTGGGATCGTACCCCTTGTATACGATACCCATGGCTCCTCGACCCAACTTGGTCACGAGCTCGTATCGCCCCAAAGTCGATGCTTTGCCGGTCTGCATCTGTTTTTTGATTTTCTTCTAAAGGCTTATGGTACCCGGTTACGAATGCCTTTCGACGATGACGCTCGTAACGTGTACGCAGTGCCTGTTGAGCAGCAATTGCGCATCCTGGCGCGTCCGTCTTCTGCGGGAACGGCACCTAAGTGGGGAGCGACCCAAGAACCGCCGAAGAAACAAGAGCCCGAATCAATTATTGGGCGAAATACCACGATTTCGCTCATCAAGACCTTTCGCACTCTTTTTTCCGCCTCGATTCCGGGCGATTCCAGCTAAGTCATTCATTTATAAATACCTTACCTGTAAGTCCTTATTCCTCAAAGACCTGGCGGCAGCACGGCGCCAAGTCTTTGATTCCAAAAGACCCAGTTTAGGGGGTCGTGAGGTCCCCAACCTGCGGCTTCGCCGAACTTCCATTCGCAACTGGATTACAATTCCCGCATGACGAAGCCTCCCGCGAAGGACCCTCTCGTTTCCCTCGCGCGCTATTCCGAGATGGGGTTCATAATTCCAGCGGCGGTTTTGCTGGGGTTCTTTCTCGGCAAGCTGGCGGATTACTGGCTGCATACCAAGTGGCTCTATTTGGTGGGGCTATTGTTTGGCGCCGTGGTTGGATTTTGGCAGGTGATCGTCATGGCGATGGCCGCTTTCAAGAAAGATGAATGAGCGAGAGCATCACGAAGGGAGCGCGGAAGATCCGTTGGCAGAGACTCCCGATCAGCACGCGATCCGTGATCCCTTAACCTACGAGCGCATTATTCCGCGCGTGCTGCGCAACATGCTGGTGGCAAGCGTTTTGCTGCTGGCGCCGGCATTCTGGTTTTACCGCTGGGCGGGAGCAATTGGATTTGCCTTTGGAGCGGCGGTTTCCTACGTCAATTTCCGCTCGCTAAAGCTCGGTGTCGAGGGGCTCGCCGATCGCATCGTGAACCGCAGCAGCCGGGAAAAAGGCGGCAGAATTGTCCTGCGTTTCGTGGTGCGTTATGGGTTGGTGGGAGCAGTTGCGTATGCTATATTTAAAAGTTCTTCGCTGGCCTTTCGCGGCTTTCTATGGGGCTTGTGTGTGCCGGTGGCAGCCCTGATGGCGGAAGCCGCATGGGCGGGATACACGGCCTTCCGGCGCGAGATGTAAGCCTGTACGCTGCTGCGGAAATTCTTACAATTCATAAATCTGAGTATTGCGAAGTCTGAACATGGAACAACTGGCTTTTACCGCACTCCTCAATCGCCTGTTTGGCGCGCCGGTGCTGGCGTTGCTCTTGAAGTTGAACATTCATCCGAAATATCCAGCGACTCCAATCACAAACGCGGTTGCCATGCAGATTCTGGTGGCGCTGCTGCTGACGATATTCTTTATTGCCGTGCGCTCGCGGCTTTCGGTGGAGCGTCCGGGAGCGCTGCAACACACCATGGAAGGCATTGACGGGTTCATTCAAGGCCTGGCCAACGAGACGATTTCGCATCATCCGGAAAAATTCGTCCCGTATTTGACCGTGCTGGGTTTGTTCATCCTGAGCTGCAATCTGATTGGGCTGGTCCCGGGACTGGAATCGCCGACCGCGGTCCCTATGGTGCCGCTGGGCTGCGCGCTGTTCACCTGGTTTTACTATCACTACCATGGTGTGCGCGCGAATGGGCCGGTCGGATACCTGAAGCATTTCATCGGGCCCCAAGAGGGCATGCCGATGGCGGTCCGGTTATTCCTGCCGATCCTGTTATTTCCGATTGAGTTGTTCAGTCACTTGGCCCGCGTCCTGTCATTGACCGTCCGTCTTTTCGCGAACATGTTCGCGGGCGAAATGGTGACGCTGGTATTTTTCTCGCTGGTGCCGCTGGGCCTTCCGATTGTGTTCGAGGGCCTGCATGTCGGCGTGGCGTTTATTCAGACGTACATTTTTGTGCTGCTCGCCTGCGTGTATCTGGGAGAGGCGACGGCGCATGAGCACTAGGAGAGAAGGTCTTAGGTCTTAGGTCTTAGGTGTCAGGTCTTAGGAAACGCAACGGCAAGGTTTTCCTGAGACCTAAGACCTGACACCTAACACCTTGCTTTCAGCGTGAGGGCGCCGGCTTAGTTGCACGGCGTCAACCACCCACTGGGGGCAATTCATATAAAGGAGAAAACAAAATGCGGAAAGTTTTGATGTTGTTGTTCGTGATGATGATGTTCTCGATCCTGGCGGTTCCGGCGTTCGCGCAGACAGGCGCGGCCGCGACTGGAGGAACCAACTGGGTCGCAATCACTTCTGGTTTTGCAATCGCCATCGCAGCCGGGTTGGCGGCGCAGGGCCAGGGCAAAGCCGCGTCGTCGGCCTGCGAAGCGCTCGGACGCAATCCGGCCGCCCGCGCCGGCATTCAGGTGGCGCTGATTCTCGGTCTCGCCTTTATCGAGTCGCTGGTGCTGTTTGCACTCGTGATTATTTTCGTGAAAGTCGTCTAAGGCTTTCAATAGTTGCCGGAACCCACTCATCGCAAAAAATGCGATGAGTGGGGCACCCGTTCTCCCGTTCCCCGCTGTGCCCATTTTCATCTGTGAGGGAATCGCTGTTCCTAAGACCTAACACCTGAGACCTTGCGTCTAGCCTTTCCGTTCGCCGTCCCATTCGCCGGAGCGATTATCGGTGCCTTTGTGCAGGGCCTCGACCAGGATGCGGCGGAGGCGGTAGCGGCTGTCGAGGTCCATGCTGACGAACTCGAAGCCGATTTCATTGACGCGGGCGCGGCGGAGGAGAACCTCGCCGCGGATCTTCTTCACGCCTACGGAGATTTCGACGTGGGCTTCGGAACCCACGCGGAGGTTGTCGCTGCGCGTGCCCATCCCGCCGCCGAGACTCATCTCCCGCATGATGATGTTCGACTTCCCCCAGGAACTGGAAAGCGTGGCGGAGAGAGTGCGGGGCAGCACGATGCGTTCGTAGCGCCGCTGGCGGACCCACGGACATCCCGGGCCCGGATCGAGCGGCGCGATGGCGAGTTCCGCGGCCTCCAGGCCGCTTTCGGCCAGGGCCTGAGGCCCGTAGCGCGGATCGATTTTGGAAAGCGCCTGCAGGGCGGCGATTCGTAATTCGCGGTGCTGGTTGTAGCCAAACAGTTTCTTGTCGCCGACGATGGTGCGCAGAGCGGGCACGGCCTCGACCTCACGCAGACGGCCGAGCGACTCGATGGCTTTCAGTTGCACGAACGGGGGGCGGTTCTGCGCTTCCCCGGCGCTGGCAAGCGCGATCAAGCTGGAACTGGCGTTGCGGTCCTGGCTCATGCCGATCTCGTCGATCGCCTCGGGCAAGATGAGGGAATCGAGCAGTTCGAGCAGTTCGAGCAGGGTGCGGCCGCGGTCGGACGCGGCGCCGTAGGCGATCTGCCGAACGATGATGTCCTGATAGAAGCGATTGAACTCGCCCATGCGCGAGGGGAGCAACTCGATCAGCGTGGGGACGCCGAGGCGGCTCAGCAGGCCGACGGTGGAGGCAGCCTGGCGAGGTTGGCCGATGCGCAGAATGTCGCGCAGATCGTCGACGCCGGGTTGTCCGAGTTCGCCGACCAGTTCGACAATGCGGTCGCACTCCACACGTTTCTGCGAGCGGAAGAAACGGTCGGCCAGGTGTTCCACGGAATGTTTGGGAAGCTGCTGCAGGACGGTGACCAGATCCTCGGGCACTTGCTCGGCGTTGATGGCCTCCTCGATCAGCTCGGGCAAGCGATTTTCGATGCCCACGCGGTTGCGGAGATCCTGCACCAGAGCAGGCCGTTGCTGAGCCACTTTTTCAAGCGAGTAGCAGAGTTCGGCGACAGCCCGGTAGTTCTTGCGCGCGCAGGCCTCCTGCCCGAAGCGCGCGAAGGCGGCGCTCAGCAGGCTCTGGATCTCGGGATCGCGTTCATGGGCCAGATTGTGGCCGATGGTGGCCAGGGTGTCGGGCATGAGTTCATCCGGCGCCTGGGCATAGAGGTCGGCGAGTTGAGCCAGGCCGATAGCGGTCTTGCGGCGGGGTTCGGGGTCTTTGGCGTCGAGGCCCTTGCCGTAGCTGGAGAGAATCTTGGAGGCCATCTCGTTGTCGCCGCGCTCGAAAAGGACTTCGAGGAACTGGCGAATATTACGGGGCGGCACGCAGGCGGCTTCGCTGGAGAGCAGAACGCTTTTCTTGCCGGCATCAGGAATCTCAGACCAGAACATGCGGTCGAGGATGTCGGCGTGCGACTCGACCAGGATGCCGGCCTTGGACATCTTGTCTTCCTGGACGCGCAGAATCTGGCGGAGCGTATCCATCTGCCGGCTCATGTGCTCCATCATGTCGTGGACGGCGTTGACCTTGACGTCGCCGCGCTGGTAGCGGTCGAGAGCGAAGCGGATGGCCATGCCCTCGGCGGCCTTCATCAGCAGCGGAGTGTCATTGCTTTCAGGGTCGTTGTTCACAGAGGCTTTGGCAGCCAGACTCTCGAGCAACTGGGCAAGATTGACCTTGGCGGCTTCGGGAGCTTTGGCGACCTCGGCCTGGATATCTTCTGGGGAAGAGTTGGGATCATGCAACGACTGGCCAAAATGGGTGAGCAGGCGAATCGTCTGGATGACTTCCTCTTCCTGCAAAGGAATGATGCCACCCGACCATGCTGCACCGGACTGGGT
>JBAVVP010000212.1:0-1853 GCA_049697355.1 Terriglobales bacterium | reverse complement strand
GCTACGATCAGGCGGTGGCGGAGGAAGCCTGGCGGCGGACGCTCGATTGGCTCAACAGATATTTACGGGCGTGAGCGAAAATCCGAAGGCATCCTGATAGGCCCGGATGACCTCTCGCATGTCCTCTGGATCGAGCCGCTTCGAAAGAGCGGTCGAGCCGACGAGATCGCAAAACATCACGGTCAATTGCCGGCGCTCGGCGGCGTCGGTTGATGAGGGCCTAGATGAGCGGCTCGCCGGCTTCGTTACGGTCTCCGTCGCGCAGAGACTTGCGATCGCCTTGCGCAGGCGCTTGCGATCCCCCAGGGTGACGCCGAGTTTTTCGAGGTCGTCGCCCGTCAGATCGAGCAGAACGTCAGCGCCGATCGAGTTATCGCGGAACGCGGCCTCGTATCGCCCGAGACTCAGGCTCCGCAGCCAAACTCCGATGTCCATGGTAGCATTCAAAATACCCACCTCGTACGGTCGACGAGCAAAACTCGACGACGTGACAACGCAACGCCCAGTGAGCGACTATCGCGAAGGAACGAAACCGGCCGTGGCCCACCTATCCTCGACGGAATCCTGCGCAGACGATCGGAGCCATGAGCGCGGCCGTGGATCACGGACCGATGAACGACATGGCTGAGTGGAGTTAGCCGCTGAAAGGCCCGCCTGCGCGTTCGACCTTGGAGTTGCGGAGCCGAGCAAATATACGATCGACCAAACTACCAAAATCGCGGTGAGCGCGATCGTCAGGGGCTTCAAATTGCGAATGTCGGTCAGATTTTCGTCGTAGGTGCCGGTGTGTTTTTCAATGCCGGACATGTCAATATCTCCTCAATGGCGGAAACCGTCATCCCGTGGGGCATGGCGCCCGCTCCGGTGGCGCATGCGCAACAGGTTCAGCGCGGCGCTAGACGATCCAATGTGACGCCCGCCACGGCTCAGACGGAAACGTCCTTGCTTCCGTCGGCAGGCTGAATGAGGCCAAAGCCCTTCGCCAGTTGAACCGCTTAGCGGTTCCCAACTGCATAGTTTCTCTTTGCTGCACCGTGCGCAATCGTACGGCGAAGGAAGTTGTACGCACTTACAAATTGATATCTGGAGATTTATCTTGGCCCCGTGGGAAAGTTTCTCCGATCTTCTAAAAGCGCATCGGCAAAGAATTCCCCTTCTTCATTTGGAGACGATTGCACTTTTTTCAAGGGCGAATTGCCAAGAGAAGAAATTAAACTGGCTAGCCCATTGACGCGGCAGGAAAGCTTCTCGTCGATGCTGCCCGCTCCCCCGCAGGGCGTGCCAATGCCGCCGCCTCGACCGCAGGGCACGATGCTCCGTGGTCTGGCGGCTTCCCACCTGCGCCGGCTGCTCCCTTGCCCCTCGCGCCTCAGCCACAAGCGGCTTTCGGCCCTGACCCGTGGATCTCCGGCTTCTCGCGCCAGGCATCAGCCCCCGTCGTCGCACCGCTACCACATGGGGGCTCGCAAGGCCGTTGCCGACGTCACGTGGCACCGGTCGAGACATTGCGAGGCGAGGACACCGAGTTCGGATTCGGCCAGGTCCAACTTCACGACCGACGATGCCCGCATTAAACTTAAGAGACTGTACCCTTTCGCTATGTGCGCGCACCTTGAAGGATGAAACGGGCTATGGTGCGGGGGGCCGGTGGAGAGATCGCTTACCCCTTGGTGTTTTGAGACCGAGGATGAGTTTAGTTTCAGGAGAGTGTTGGGAGCGCCACTGGTCGAGCGCAGACGCCGTCCGGACGCAACCCACGCAACACTTGTCACTGCAGGCTTTCTTCGAATAGAAATGTTGCCGAAGATCCTCCAAGGCGTACGCGGACAGCCTCTTTCCAAATGACATGCGGG
>JBAVVP010000211.1:0-3161 GCA_049697355.1 Terriglobales bacterium | reverse complement strand
ATACAGAAGACATTTGCTGCGCATTATCCGCAAGTCGAATTCTGGGTGCAGGATCTAACGTACGAGGACGACCTGCCACGTTTTCAGTTGGGCGGATACGCGCAGAATATGAAGTCGGTGCCGAATGGTTTTTTCGATGCTATCACGCTCCATAATTCCTTCGAGCACTTTATGAGGAATGCCGACAGCGACTTCGTGTGTGAGGTCGACCGTGTTCTAAGTCCGATTGGGGCATGCCTAATCCTCCCGCTCTATGTCGCGTCCACGCCCAGAATCTACTTTGACCCGGTCGCGGTTACGCCGTCCCTGTTGCGAACTTACGACAAGGGCGCGGAGCTAATTCCGGTTCGTGGATTTGCGAATCAGGAACATGCGCGCTGTTATGATGCAGCAACACTACAAGAGCGTTTGATTAGACGCATTCCTCCTAGCTTGGAGGCATCGATCGTTGACTTCTCGGGTGGGGAAACGATCTCGCCAGAGATGTTCCCCGAATTCGCGTTGGTCCTGCATCGCCGAGAATCGATATTCGGAAGGTTGGGCGAAGCGGATGTGGGCTTTAGTTTTTCTCCGCTACCACCAGCATCACATCGCTGAGGGTCCCCCTTGGGCGCGTGAAGATGCGCTTCATCTGACCGACTCTTTTCAGGGTGCGAAGTGTGAAATAGAGGCTGATCGACCTGGAGCTGAGCCTCACTTCGCGGATGCCGAACCCAGCGCTCTGGATCAGCTTCAGAAGCACCGGCTGTGTGAAGTGGTGCAGATGACGTGGCAGATCGAGGTTGGCCCAGAACTTGCCGGAGACGTAGCGCGGCCAACTGTCGAACTTCGGCACAGTAACCAGCAGCGTCCCCTTGGGCCTGAGGACTTCATAAGACCTCCTGATTGCGGCGGTCGGCGAGTACAGATGCTCCAGTGTGTGGTTCACTAGAACCGCATCGAAAGACTCGGCGGGAAATTCGGCGTCTTCGATGTTGGCGCATCGCACGTTTGCGAAACCTTGGCGATGAGCCTCAGCGACAGCTCGCTCGCCGAGTTCCAAGCCGTAAACATCCCACCCGTGCTCACTCGCCCACCGGAGATTCAGTCCCGACCCGCAGCCGATTTCGAGCAGTCTCTGATTCTTGCCCTGATAGGGAAGGTGAAACAGGAACAGCCCTTGGAGCATGGCTGCTCCGAATCGCCACAACGCCCGGGCAAGGAGTCCGTCCTCGGTCGGGTAGCCGCCTTTGTACTCTTTCACTTTGTCCACAATCTGACGTGTGATGTTCGGGGCCGTCAGCGTGTACGAGTAGTAGGTCGCCGGGTAGTACGCCCCGATCTCGGCCATCGTCGGGCGCGGCGAAGTGATCACCAGGCCGCAGTCGCATTGCACGAGGCTGACCTCCGTCATCCCGTCAACGCGGCGCCCACCGAGCGCCGCGCCGCAAGCGTCGCATGTTTGGACGACTTCCATCGGAGCGGAAATTATAGCTGGCGCGTCCGATGTGCAACTCTCTGCTCACATGACGATGGCCTATAGAGCTGAAAAGTAGAATTTGGCACCCGGAAAACTACGAGTATTCCCATTGACCAGCCGGAAACATACCAGTAAACTTAGCCAAAACCCGGGGCAGTACCTCCTCCTAGGTTCGACTCTGACCCGAGTTAAGCCAGCCAAGTCCGATCCTTTCGTCGCCTAGGGAAAAACCAGCGATTCGAGCTGGTTACTTCAGGCAGTGTGTGCCCACGGCGGTTGGCTGGGTCGCAGGACTTGTGTACGACGAGAGAGAAGGCCATGCCGGGATTTGCAGGCTTACAAACCAACCTTGTTACCTGGCTCATCATGGTGGGCATGACAGCCTGCTGGGTGATGTCGGTCAGGCTTGTGCCGGGCTGGGCACGCGAAGGATGGCCATCGCTGCTGAAGTCGCTGTATGGGATCGTGTGGCTCGATTTCGGACTGGATATCCTGCTGCGTTTCCTGATGTTGTCGTACAACGCGGTGGAATGGGGAAACGGCACTCCGCGCCTGGTCGCGCAGACTGTGGATACGGTAAACGCGACGCTCGCCTACTGCGGGCTGTTCTGGCTGATTGTGGCGCTGGCTTATGGGTTCGCGGTGCGGCGCACGGGAGCCTGGCCGCTGGGCATGGCGCGCGTGTATACGCTCGGCTTCGCTTATGCGGCGGCTGTTCCGGTGGCTTTGCTGGCTTCCGCGGCTTTCTATTTGACGGAAGGGCAGCACGTGCCGCTCGCGTTGATTACTCCGCTGGCTCTGCTGGCGGGCTTGTACGTGGCGCCGGCTGCGATTGTATGGTGGGACCACTTCCGTCAGCCCGGACCCAAGTGGCGGATTGGGAGCATCCACTTGATCGTGCTGCTGCCGGCGCTAGTGCGCGGGTACGTGAGCCCGTATCGCGAGAACCTGGCGCCCGTTCTGTTGATTCCCTTGATTGCGGCCTTGTTCGCGGGCCAGCGGCCTTCGCTGCGAAAGACGGTTCCGGTGGGCTTGGTTTGTTTGTTAATTCTGAGCTCCCTTGTCAGTTCCTACCGGCGCATCAAGTGGGAGAACGTTCGTCCGGAGGAAGTGGCACACGAGTTCCGCCGAGCGAGCTTTGTGGATTGGGTGACCGGAACCTGGGACGAGCCTATGCACCGCTTCCACGGCTTTGACTCCATGTTGCTGACGGTGTCACTCGTCCCGGCCCTGGAACCTCATTCGGGGCGGAATGTGCTGGTGTCGCCCTTCCTGCGCGGATTTGTTCCGCGATTCATATACAGCGGCAAGAGCGCTGCAAATGCAGGAATGGATTTCGGGACGCGGATCTGGGCGTATGACGATCCGGTGACGCGCGCGACTTCCGGCGCTTCGATTGCGCCCTCGATGCCGGGCGACCTCTACGACGCGGGCGGCGTCCTCTACATCGTGCTGGGCGCGTTGATCTTTGGAGGCATCTTGGGATTGGTGGATGGATGGAAAGCACATCTGCCAGCGTTTTGCGGAGCAGCCATCATGGTGCTGGTCGCAACCCAGTGTGCCATGTCGGTGGAGCGCGACTTCGATAATTCTGTAGCCACGTTTATTCAGACGCTGGTAGTTTTCGTTCTAGCTGCGGCGCTGATCGCCTTGGCTCACCGCCGCAACGCCGATTTTGCGCTGGGGTTCGATCACACTATGG
>JBAVVP010000210.1:0-6502 GCA_049697355.1 Terriglobales bacterium | reverse complement strand
GTATTCCCACAAGTAATAGCCGGGGACGCGATTCGCCTCCTCGTAATGCAGATCACACACGAAGCGATTCAAGCCCTCTTCCGGCTTGATCTGTTTCTCGGGCTTTTTGTCGTCGGGATCGAGCGGTTCGTTGAGCGGCGCGGCTCTATTGCTGGAGTACGTGCGGATGACACTGCCCGCGGCGTCCAGGATTTCAATCTTTACTTCCTGTTTCGTTTCCGGCTTTGGGGCCTGCTTGAGGTAGTAATAAATCACCGCACCATTGGGCGGATTCGTTCCCTTGAAGAACAACTTTGGCGGAGCCTCTCCGGTGTGCACGCGGTACGCCGTCGCAGGCTGGTAGAGATGCATGTCTTCCGCGGCAACCGAATCGGCAAACTGGCGCAGCGGCGAAACGTCATCCAGGATCCAGAACGAACGCCCGTGCGTCGCCACGACCAGATCGTCGTCCTTAATGACCAGGTCGTGAACCGGTGTCAGCGGCAGGTTGATTTCGAGCGAGCGCCAGTGTGCTCCCTCGTCGAACGAGACAAAAACGCCGCGCTCGGTTCCGGCGTAGAGCAGGCCTTTCTTCTTCGGGTCTTCTCGAACCGCGCGCACGAAAGCTCCCTCCGGGATTCCGGTTGTGATCCGGTTCCAGGTCGCTCCGTAATCGCTGGTCTTGTAGATATAGGGCGCGAGATCGTCATTCTGATGGCGGTCAATCGCGACGTACGCCGTGCCGGCATCGTGCGGAGACGCTTCAATCAGGCTGACGCGGCTCCATTCCGCCAAATCCTTGGGCGTGACATTGGACCACTTCTTTCCCTCATCGCGCGTGATCTGAATCAAACCGTCATCGGTGCCCACCCAGATCAGGCCCTTCGCCAGCGGCGAGGGAGCAATCGAAAACACCGTGTCGTAATATTCGGTGCCGGTATCGTCCACCGTGATCTCGCCGCCCGAAGGCTGCTGTTTCGTTTTGTCGTTGCGCGTCAGGTCGCCGCTGATCGCTTCCCAATGCGTGCCGCCGTCGCTGGTTTTGAAGACGCGCTCGCCCCCGTAGTAGATCGTGTTGGGGTCGTGCGGAGAAGTCACGATGGGGGCGGTCCACTGAAAACGGTGTTCGAGTGCAGCCGCGCCGCGCGCATCGCCAAGCTCCGGCGACACGGCAATATTCTCGACCTGGTTCGTCCGCCGGTCGAAGCGCGTGAGGTTGCCCTGGTAGTCGCCGGCATACACAATGTTCGGGTCAGCAGGATTGGGCGCAATGTATCCCGCTTCTCCGCCCCCGACCTCATACCAGCTGTCGCGGCCAATCGCGCCGTCATCGCTGCGGCTGGCAATCGCTACCGTGGAATTATCCTGCTGCGAGCCGTAGACGTAGTAAGGCGTCCGCGTATCGGTGATGACGTGGTAAAACTGCGCTGTCGGCTGGTTGTCTTCGCGCGTCCACGACTTACCGCCATCCAGGGTGACCGTAACGCCACCGTCGTCCGAAGCGATCATGCGCTGGGTGTTCTTCGGATCGATCCACAGACCGTGATTGTCGCCGTGCGGAACCTTGATCTTATTGAAGTTGCGCCCGCCGTCGGTGGATTTGAAAAACTCCACATCCAACACGTAGAGCGTATTGGCATCCTGCGGATCGGCGATGATGTGCATGTAGTACCACGGGCGCTGCCAAAGTCCGTGGCTGCCGTTGACCAGATCCCAGGTGTCTCCGCCATCGTCGGAGCGGTAGAGCCCGCCTTCCTTGGCTTCGATCAGCGCATACACCCGCTCGGAGTTCGCCCCGACCGCCAGCCCGATGCGCCCGTAGGGGCCTTTCGGAAGGCCGTGCTCCTCGAGTCGTTTCCAGGTGGTGCCGCCGTCGGTCGAGCGATACACGCCGCTGCCGGGGCCACCGCTGGCGAGCGACCACGGAGTGCGGTGCGCTTCCCAGAGCGAGGCAAATAAAATGTTGGGATTTTGCGGATCGAACGCTACATCGATCGCTCCCGTGTTCTCGTCTTTGTAGAGAACCTTTTCCCAGGTCTTGCCGCCATCGGTGGAACGGAAAACACCCCGTTCCGTGTTGGGACCAAAGGGATGACCGAGCGCGGCGACAAAGACAATATCCGCATTGCGCGGATTCACGATCACTTTGCCAATCGCGCGCGAATCCTTCAGGCCAACGCTCTTCCAGGACTTTCCGGCGTCGAGCGATTTCCATACGCCGTCGCCTTGCGAGATGTTTCCGCGAATGCAGGCTTCACCTGTCCCCACATAGACGATATTCGAGTCGGACACCGCCACCGCGATACTGCCGATCGAAGGCGCTCCATCCCGATCAAAAACCGGGGACCAGGTATTCGCGCCGTCGGTCGATTTCCACACGCCGCCACCGGTCGCGCCAAAATAGTAGGTGGTCGGATCGCCGGGAATTCCCGCTGCCGTAAGCGAGCGTCCGCCACGAAACGGGCCGATCGAACGGTACTTCATTCCCCGGAACAGCGGGTCGCCTTCCTTCTTGTCGTCTTTGTCGCCGGCCGCCGATGGCGCGGACGCGGCGGACGCGGCTTTCTCTGCTGCCTCCGGCTTGTGCTTCCGCTCTCTTTGCTGAGGAAAAGTTAGCGTAGCGAGGAATAAGACGAACAAGGCAAGCATGGCGTCGCGCACACGCAGTCGTTGGATCATGAAACGGATCATGAATTCATTGGCCCCGAGAAGAGAATTTGTTTTCGCTCCATGGTAATGCCAGGAGCGCGAAAGGTACACACCAGGACCTCGCCGCGGAGGCACGGAGGAAGGTCTTATCTACATGACTCCTGGTCGAGTTGTAGGTGCACTGCAACCAAGCGAGCATGAATTCGCTTTTCTCCGTGTCTCCGTGCCTCCGTGGTGAAAGCTCACGTTGATTAAGGACGCTCCCCCTCCCCACCACGTACCCGCGTAGTCAACACAACCAAGCGCGAAGTGTTACATCATTCCTACTGTCGCCGCCTAGAATGTTTCAAACATTTCTCCACATTCTTGTTTGAAACGGAACGGGCTCAGAATGCAGCAGCGGTTCACGTCCAACGAAGTGATCGCCCTGACTGGAATCACCGCCCGCCAGCTGCAATGGTGGGACGAACGGGGCATTGTTGCTCCGGGCCGCCAGGGACACCGCCGTATCTATACCTGGGATGAACTGGTCACCGTGGCGGTGATCTGCCAGCTCCGACGGCGAGGCTTCTCCCTGCAGCGCATGCGCAAGGTGATTGGGTTTCTGCAACAGGAATTCGGCACCACGCTAGCCGCTACCGTCAGCGCCTCATCGGAGCAGGAGTATCACCTTCTGACCGACGACACTCATCTTTATTTGCGCACCTCGGCGCGGCAGGTCGTCGATCTCTTAAAAAACGCGCGGCAGCCGATGTTCGATATTTGCCTGAGCGACGAAGTCCGCCGGGTGCGAGCGGAAATTCAGTCGCGCAAGAAAGCTGCGGCTTCCGAACGGGTTCGGCCTTTGCGCCGAGCACGAAGGGCGTGACGCAGTGAGCGTAGGAAGAGCGTAAACGGAGGGCGGGGAGGCACATGATGATCGGTGAATTGAGTATTATCAATGAGTGGATTCCCGAGCAGATGGAACCCGGCACCGTGTTCGTGTTGGAGAATGCAGGCGAAGTGGGAGAGAAAGAAGATCCCTATTGGGCGGTGCTCTCCTGCCCTTCGTGCGGCACGCTGGGTTTGATTACGCGCAAACAGATGGCTGGACTGCTGCCCACAATCTGCGGCTCCGCTGTTTGCTCCGCGCAATTTTTTATCAAGGACGAGGAGATCACACCGCGGAAGCCGTTCTAGGACGTGTTTCCTAGATAGTTCGTCGAAAAGTCCCTTCTTAATCGATTCGAGTTATTGACGCGTCTTCACACAATGGTTAGAAAGACGGTCACAGCTCGTGTGGGTAATCGATCTGGGTTTCACCAAACGTAAAAAATTGCGGGCTTGAAACTGGGCTGGAGGTAGTGTGATTTCCAGGAACCTGCAGGTGTTGGTGTGCGCAGTGATGATGGTTGGCGCCAGCGCGCTATGTGCTGCGCAGAGCGACGGATTCTTCGCCAACTGGGAGGACCGGGTGCGCGATACACTGGCTCAGCAGCCATCCTGGCCTATTCCGCTGGTCACGGCGTCGTCGGGTTTGTTGCAGGTGGTCCGCACCGATGTCGTCCGGCAGATCACGCCCGCGGGCACCGATACCTGGAACTACGACAACGGCAAAGGCGTCAGTCTGGTGCCGTGGTACAAACTGGAATTCGATGCGCTGGCCCCGCCCTATATCCAGCACAACTCGGCGGCCAAGGATGGCGCCGGCGATTTCTCCATGCTGCTCAAGTACCGCCTGGCGGCAGGCAACGAAACCCACGGCAACTATTCGCTGAGTTTTTCCCTCACCGGCACCTTGCCGACCGGCAGCTATAAGAATGGAAGCCTCGCGGCCACGATTTCTCCCACGCTTTGCGCGGGCAAAGGCTACAGAAAGCTCGACGTGCAATCGACGGTGGGCGCCATCCTGCCGGCGGGCGATACCGCGAAACTAGGGCGCGTCGTGGTGTGGAACGCCGTGACGCAGTATCATCTAGGCAAGCTTTTTTGGCCGGAGATTGAGAACAACGCCATCTTTTACCGCGGCGGATCGAACGACGGCCGTGCCCAGAACTTTGTCACGCCGGGATTGATGGTCAGCAAGATCAAGTTGGAACACGATCCTCGCAACCGTCTCGCCCTGGTTTTTGGCGCAGGAATGCAGATCGCGACCACGCATTTCCACACCTACAATCATGGGCTCGTGCTCACGACCCGGATGTTGTTCTGAGAGAGCCGAAGCCCCGTCACCACACGGGCATCTACGTTTTCGGCACTAAAAACTTCACCGGCACCTGCTCGACAATCTCGATATCGAATCCTTCCAGCGCAGCCACTCTTCGCGGGTGATTGGTTAACAATCGAATGCGCTTCAAGTTCAGATCGGAAAGGATCTGCGCTCCCAGCCCAATCTCGCGTTGAATCTTGCGCTCGCTTTCGGGCAGCGACGGCAGGCGGCGTTCGCGGTGAAACGTCAGAAACGACTGATCCCCGATCTTTTCCGCCGTGAAACCTTTGGACGTCTGGTGCAGATAGATCAACGCGCCCCGATTCTCCGCGGCGATGATCTGCAGCGAAGCCTCAAGCGTCCGATGACAGTCGCACCCGGTGGCGCCGAACACGTCGCCCAGCAGGCAATGCGCGTGCATGCGGACCAGCACCGGCTCCGGCGAATCGCCGATATCTCCGCGAATCAGTGCCATGTGCGATTCGCCGCCGTCCACTTCGCTCTCGTAGGCGATCAGGCGAAATTGGCCGTGCCTGGTTTCGACCATCGCCTCGCCCACACGATGCACGTAGCGCTCGTGCTGCATGCGGTAGCGGATCAACTCCGCCACCGTCAGCATTTTCATTTCGTGCTGGCGGCAGAAATCGGTCAGGTCGGCCACGCGCGCCATCGTGCCGTCGTCTTTCATGATTTCGCAGATGATCCCGGCCGGAACCATGCCGGCCAGGCGGGCCAGATCCACCGAAGCTTCGGTCTGGCCGGCGCGCACCAGCACTCCGCCCTTGCGCGCCCGCAGCGGGAAGACGTGCCCCGGCCGCGCCAAATCCGAGGGCCGCGTCGCCGGATCGATTGCCGTCCGGATGGTATAGGAGCGGTCATACGCCGAAATTCCCGTGGTCACGCCGTCGCGAGCATCAATCGCCTCGCAAAAAGCAGTGCCGTATTGCGAAGTGTTCTCGCTCGTCATGGGGCCGATGCGCAGATGATCGAGCCGTTCTTCGGTCATGGCCAGGCAGACCAGGCCGCGTCCATGCTTGGCCATGAAGTTGATGGCTTCGGGAGTAACTTTTTCGGCGGCGAGCGTGAGATCGCCTTCGTTCTCGCGATCTTCGTCGTCAACCACGACGATCATGCGCCCCGCGCGGATCTCTTCAATCGCGGTGGGAACGTCGGTGAAGGGTGAAGTAGGAGTCATAGGATCTACGCTGCGTTTACATCGCGCGGGTTCGACGACGCCGGGCTGCCCTCGTTCTCCATACCATTTTCCGCAACGCCGAACAGATTCTTCAACGCCCGCGTCATCGCCCGCACCACCCATCGAACTGCGACCACGATCGCGGCCAGAAAGGCGGCCACGATGAGCGCTGCCGCAATCGGGTGCCGGGTGGCAAGCCAGGTCAGGAACACGGCGAGCGTGTCTTCTCCTGCGCTGAGCGCGATGTTCGAAACCGGTTCGGGCGACGGAGTTACAGCCAAGCGCGCCGCCGTCTTGCCGCCGTGGGCCGCCAAGGCGATTGCCCCTCCCGCCAGCGCCGCCAGCAACTGTTTTTCCGGCGAAAGCTGGGAGGTCGCGCCGTAGGCGATCAGGGCCGCTACCGGAACTCGAACGAAGGTATGCAGGGCATTCCAGAACAAGTCGAACGCCGGAATTTTGTCGGCGAAGAACTCAACGGCAAACAGCGCGCC
>JBAVVP010000209.1:0-3017 GCA_049697355.1 Terriglobales bacterium | reverse complement strand
TCAGTTTGACTGGCGCGGAGGGCTGGCCCGTCAGCGGAGCTCGCTGGGGTGGCGCTTGCCCAACCTGGGCGAACGCCAGTCCCGACAGCAGCAAGATGAAAAAAGAGCGATGCATACCTACCTGGTTAGAAGCGGTCAAGTTGATTTTAGCTGTCCACAAAACGCATCACGATCGTGTAGAGCGGACACTCTTGTCCGCTTGCCGTTGCTTTGGCCACACTCACCCTACCCCACCAGCACCGCGCCGCCATTCACGTTGAAAACCTCGCCTGTTATGAACCCAGCATAAGGCGTGCAAAGGAACAGAATCGGACCGGCGATTTCGTCCGGCGTTCCGACGCGGCCGAGCGGGATGCCGCCAAAGATCTTGGCGCGTGTCGGCGGATCGTTCAGCGCCGGGGCCGACATGTCGGTATCCACCCATCCCGGAGCCACCGCATTGATATAAACCCGGTCGCGCGCCAGTTCGGTGGAGAGGCCCTTCACCATGCTGATCAGCGCGCCTTTGGTGGCGGCATAGTCACAGTGGAAAGCTTCGCCGCGCTGGCCGGAGGTCGAGCTGACGAGCACGATGTGGCCACCGCCCTGCTTCTTCATCTGCCCCACGGAATGCTTGATGAGGGAGAACACGCTGTCGAGATTCACGGCAATCGTGCGATGCCATTGTTCGTCGGACATGCGCTCAACCGGCGCATCCTCGGGCGGCCAGATGCCGTGATTCGCGACCAGAATATCGAGACGCCCGAAGGCCGCGATCGCGGACGATACCAGTTGCCGCGCCGCTTCCGTCGTCGAAAGATCAGCTTGTATCTCGCGGCAGTTTTCCGCGCCGCATTCGCGTGCCAGAGTCTCGGCCTGCGCCTTCGCCCCTTGATAATTGAAGACAACTTTCGCGCCCGCCGCCACAAACATCCGCACCGTCGCCGCGCCAATTCCGCGCGACCCGCCAGTGATAAGAGCAACTTTGGAATGGAGAGCCAGGTTCATGGTAGAGACAAGTTTATACGAGGATGGAGCGTCCCGTTCCCCGTTGACTTCTTGGTGAGAAGCCCGGCGGCGCGGCCCTCCTGGTTGAGTAGGGGTCCTTCGACTCCGCCGCACCATGCGCTTCGCGCATGGCCCGGCTGCGCTCAGGATGACAAAATTTCTAGACTTGTGCCCTTCCCAAAACCTGCTTGACCTGGAGTTTTCCGCAGGCTGACAGGGCGGCCACCGGGCCGCCCCTAAGAACCGGGAACTGAGAACTGAGAACTGCTCTTACGCTGTGGCTGGGCGTTCTCCGCCTTTGGCGGGAGCGCGTTCCGGCTTGATCACCTGCTGCACGCCGTCATCGGTCTTCGAGGGCAGCGGTTTGATCGGGGGCAGGTCCTGTCCGTCGACCAGCAGCTTGATCTCGGAGGCGTCCAGCACTTCGCGCTCGATCAGCGCCTTGGCGATCCGCACCAGCGTTTCACGATTCTCCGAGAGGATGCCCTTCGCCCTCGTGTACCCCACGCTCACCATCTTCCTGACTTCTTCGTCAATCTGGATGGCGGTGGCTTCGCTGTAGTCGCGGTGTTGCGAGATCTCGCGTCCCAGGAAAATCTGCTCTTCTTTTTTGCCGAAGGTCACCGGCCCCAGGTCGCTCATGCCCCACTCGCAAACCATCTTGCGCGCCAGTTCCGTGGCCCGTTCAATGTCGTTGCCCGCGCCGGTCGACATCTGGTTCAGAAAAATCTCTTCCGCAATGCGCCCGCCCATCAGGATGGCGATCTGCGTGTCGAGATAGTTCTTGTAGTAGTTGTGGCGGTCGTCCACCGGCAACTGCATGGTCAAACCCAGGGCCATGCCGCGCGGAATGATCGTGACCTTGTGCACGGGATCGGAGTGCGGCAGCATGGCTGCCACCAGCGCGTGTCCGGCCTCGTGGTAGGCGGTGTTCTTCTTCTCTTCGTCGGAGAGCAGGAGCGACTTGCGTTCCACGCCCATCAGCACTTTGTCCTTGGCCAGCTCAAAGTCATACATCAGCACGGCCTTGCGATTCGGGCGTGCTGCCGCCAGCGCCGCTTCGTTGACCATATTGGCCAGGTCGGCGCCGGAGAAGCCCGGCGTGCCGCGCGCCAGAACCGACAAATCAACGTCGTCGGCAAGAGGAATTTTGCGGGTGTGAACGCGCAGAATTTCTTCGCGGCCGCGAACATCGGGACGATTCACCACCACGCGCCGGTCGAAACGACCCGGGCGCAACAGCGCCGGATCTAGCACATCGGGACGATTCGTCGCCGCCATCAGGATGACGCCGTCGTTCGATTCGAAGCCGTCCATTTCGACGAGCAACTGGTTCAAAGTCTGCTCGCGTTCATCGTGTCCGCCGCCGAGGCCAGCGCCGCGATGGCGCCCAACGGCGTCAATTTCGTCGATGAAGATGATGCAGGGGGCGTTTTTCTTGCCCTGTTCGAACAGGTCGCGTACGCGGCTTGCGCCGACGCCCACGAACATCTCCACGAAGTCCGAGCCGGAGATGGAGAAGAAGGGAACGTTCGCTTCGCCCGCGACCGCGCGCGCCAACAGGGTCTTGCCCGTTCCCGGAGGTCCAACCAGCAACACGCCTTTCGGAATGCGTCCGCCAAGTTTCTGGAACTTCTGCGCCTCGCGCAGGAACTCAATAATTTCGCGAAGTTCTTCCTTCGCCTCATCCACGCCCGCCACATCTTTGAATGTGATCTTTTTCTGCTGCATGGAAAGCAGACGCGCCCGACTCTTGCCGAACGACAGGGCCTTGTTTCCACCGGTCTGCATCTGGCGGATCATGAAGAACCAGAGCGCGCCCAGCAGGACCAGAGGAAGCAGATTCAGAATCCAGCTTGGCCAGGTGCCGTTGCTGATGTCCTTGACGCTGTACGGCACGCCTTTGTCGCGCAGGGTCTTGTACATGTCCGGATAGTTCGCGGGCGCGGTGGTGTGAAAGGGCGCGTCGGGGCTCTTGAACTTCCCCTTCACTTCCTGGCCGGTGAAGGTCACGTCGTGGATATTGCCCT
>JBAVVP010000208.1:0-7556 GCA_049697355.1 Terriglobales bacterium | reverse complement strand
CCGTGGCACTGCCTTGGTTTCCCTTCTGCGCGATCTGGGCAACGCGAATTTCCATATTTCTCCGGTGCTCAGGAAAGATAAATGGAACCGCGTCAGCCGCATGGAAAAGATTGGCAAGGTAGAGATTGCTCTCAGAGGGCCGGATCACCATCCAGATTTCTCGGGGATCATGCCGTCGTTGAACAGCCTTATGGATGAAGCTGGCCAGACGATGAATGCCATCTCTGCTGAACTGATCCTCACGATGGGCCGCTCGCGTCAGTCGCTGAACGTGCCTCTAGCCAAGCGGCTGGTGAATCGGCTCCGACGCGAAGACAATTTGGACAGGCTTCGGGTATCCGGTAAAGCCGATGACGAAGGCCGGTCCGAAACGGTAGACTTTATAAATGACAGGCTTGTCTTCTCGGAAGAAGCGGAGTATCAGGGAAGGAACGTGGGGGCTGAGCAATGCCGACGCATCTTGCAGAGAGCCATAGAGCAGCACAGGGATTACCTGACCAGCCTGCTCTGACGCTCAAGAGAAAACCCAAGCTGGGGTTTCTCGCGGAACGGTTTGGTCCCCTGCTTATCGGAATTGTCGCTGCTGCGTCGGTCACACGAATCCCAGTGCTTTGGCTGCTGGGTGCTGCGTGGAAAGAATCCCTTTTCGAGAAGGTCTTTGAACTTGAAATCGGTCTGCTCGCAGGGCTACTGGCGATCGTTGCGTTCCTGCCTGCTATAGAAGAAAAAACGGTGATTCGGAAGTTTAAGCAGTGGGGTTATTACCGATACGTTGTGAGCTATCTGCGGGAGGCGATTTGGACTTCGGGCTTAGCAATGCTTCTGACGTTGGCGATCACAGTGCTTCCTGACCAGTGGAAAGTGAGAAGTCATCTAAACCTGGTCATTTCGGCTGCTTGGTGGGGATTCTTTTCGTATTCAATTGCCGCTGCATTCCGAATTGTGAAATTGGCCCTAAAGAGTCTGCTCGCAAATTGAGAAATCGCTGACGTGCGTCTACAAGGGTCCGTAGTACTTATCTCCGGCGCAGGCGCGGCATAAGACCCTCCCGTCCCGCACGACTTCGCGGCGGAAGTTGATGCCTTCGCCGCACTCGGCGCAGACTATGCGCTCGCCTTTGTATCCGGGGAATTCTTCAGCGGGGAGATCGACCTTTACCCATTGTTTCGTGAATAAGTCGTCCTCCGCCATTTCGCGGTAGGCCAGCATCTGCTGCTGGTTCTTGCTTTCGACTTCGGGATGCATGGTGCGCGCCAGCGCCTTGGACGATTCTTTCGCGGCGATGCGGATGGCTTTGCCGGTGCTTATGTCCACGAAGGTTGCCGCCACCTTTCCCCAGTCGCGGAATTTCAGAGCGCGTTTTCCTAGACGGCATCCGGTGACCACGGCTATGGCGTCGGTGGCGCAGCGGTCGATTTCGACGAAGGTGACCAGACGTTTGCGATCTTCTTTATTGCCTCGCGGGTCTTCAATGCCAAGCTTCTCGAGGCCCAGCATGGCCATGCGTACGCCGAGGACTTGCCCGGCGCAGAGATGGCCGTGGGCCTGTTCGGCTTCGCGGAGGTATTCGTCTAAAGACAACATGGGATTTCGGAGAGTTGCGATCTTGTAGAGTTTGTCATCCTGAGCGAAGCGAAGGACCTGCTTTCTTGTCACTGCTCGAGACAGCAGGTCCTTCGCTTCGCTCAGGATGACAATTTGAGACCCCCATATCTTCCTTTACTTCTATCTTCGTTCACTTTCTTCTCCAGCGTACGCCATCTTTCGTATTTTCGACGATGATGCCGGCGGCGGTCAGTTCGGCGCGCAGCGCATCGGACGTTTTGAAGTTTCGCGCTTTTCTCGCAGCTTCCATTAGGGCCAGCTTCTGATTGACTTGCTCGTCGGCTAGTTGCGCGGAGCCGGCGATCTCCAGTAATTCTGGGCTGACTTCTTTTTCCCGCCCTTCGGCCCGCGCCCAGTCTAGGATCGCTTTCATCTTGGGCTGGTCGTCATCTTTCAGCACACCGAATATCTCGTCGAACTTTTCGAGCGCTCGTAGGAGCGGTTTCACGTCATCCTGGCGAACTTCGGCGGCGTCGAGCGCGGTGTTGGCTTTGCGCAACATGTCGAACATGGCGGCTTGCGCTTCGGCGGTATTCAAATCATCGTCGAGAGCGCTCTTCATTTGCGCGATGGTTTCGTCCGCCAGTTGCGCCATCGGCGCGGTCGCGCCGGGGGGGAACTTCGTATTCGTCAAGCGGAAGCGGAAGTTGCGCAGCTTCTCCACCGAACTTGCCGCCGACTTCAAGCCGTCGAAGGTGAAGTTCAATTGATTGCGATATGGCACCTGCGTCAGCAGCCAGCGAATCGATGACGGCTTGTGCCCGCGCAGCACGAGGTCCCGGATGGTGAAAAAATTCCCCAGACTCTTCGACATCTTCTGGCCTTCGACCAGCAGAAAGCGCGCATGAAACCAGTAGCGTGCGAACGGCTGTCCGCTGAGCGACTCCGACTGCGCGATTTCGTTTTCGTGATGCGGAAAAATCAGGTCTTCGCCGCCGGCGTGCAAGTCGAAGCTTGGGCCCAGTTGCTCCATCGACATCACGGAGCACTCGATGTGCCAGCCCGGCCGCCCCGGCCCGATCGCGGTGTCCCACGAGGCTTCGCCCGGCTTCGGAGCCTTCCAGAGGGCGAAGTCGCGGGCGCTGTCTTTTTCGTATTCGTCCACGTCTACGCGCGCGCCGTCAGTCATGCCGGCAAAATCTTTTTTCGAAAGCTTGCCGTACTCGGGAAACTTCGCAATGCGGAAATAGTAGGAGCCGTCTTCTGTGCGGTACGCGAAGCCCTTCTTCACCAGTTCGGCAATGAAAGCGGCCATGGCGTTGATATGTTCGGTGGCGCGCACCAGAAACGGTTGTTCGATGTTCAACGTGGCCGAATCTTCGAGGAATGCCTGGGTGAACTTCGCCGTGTATTGCTGCACGCTCACGCCGTCGCGCGCCGAGTTGCGAATGATCTTGTCGTCCACGTCGGTGATGTTCATGACGTAGCGGACGTCGTATCCGCTCTGGCGCAGGAAACGATAGAGAAGATCGACGGCGATAAATGTACGGAAATTGCCGATGTGGCCGTAGTCATAGACGGTCGGGCCGCAGGCATACATGCGGACGCGGTTGCCGTCGAGCGGATGGAAGTCTTCGATCTTCCCGGAGAGAGTGTTATAGAGGCGCAGTGCCATGGATGATGACGAGTTCGCGAATGCCGTACGAATCTTTCATTCTAGGTGCCCGTTGGAAAATGGGTCAAATGGGGCGAGATGCCCAAGCCTCGACGGCTAAGCTTTGAGTGCGGACGTGTGCGCATGCAGCCGATGCTGCACCAGTAATGCGTAGTGTATAGCGGAGACGATGGTAAAGATAAACGTGGCGCGGAGGAAGGTGATCCGCGCAATCCAGACCCAGCGTACGGGCTCGATCGGCAACAGCAGTACGAAGAAGATCGCGGCTACCTGGGCGAAGGTGTTGGCTTTGCCGAAGAGACTGGGTCGAAAATCGCGCAGGCCGGCAATCATGTACAGCACGCCGCTGATCATCAGAATGGAGAGGTCGCGGCTGAACACCACGACCGTATATTTCCATGGAATCATGTGTTCGATCGAGAGCACAAGAAAGAGAGTGCTCATCAGCATCTTGTCGGCGATGGGGTCGAGATACTGGCCGAGCACTGTTTGCTGATGCAGGGTGCGGGCCAGGAGGCCGTCAAGGCCATCGCTCAATCCGGCAAAAACAAACAGCGCCAGCGCCCATTTGAAATCGTGCTTGACCAGACTGATGACGATGAAGGGCAGGAAGATCATGCGCAGCAGCGTGAGCTGGTTGGGCGCGGTCAGAATCTGCCGGTAGTTCACCGCGGTTTTTCTCCTCCAGCGTGCCCTCCTCGGGCGCCGCCAAGGAACTCGCTCACCAGAAGCGGGGCGGGATCCTGGCCGGTCTTCTGGGCGAAGCGCTGGGCGAGCGACAGGATGTCTCCTTCGGGAAGGTCGAGTTCCATGCGCTCCAGGCGGTGCATGGGAAAGAAGACAACGCCGGAGGTGAAGGGCTCGCCGCTCTTGATCTGCGAGGCCAGATCGTCGAACGACGCGACATCGACTCCGCGCAGGCTGAGGCCTTCCGCGGCGAGGTGGAGAATCGCGCCCCAGAATTTTTCGCGCGGGTTGGTCAACGTCGCAATCACCAGCGCGCCGGGACGGAACGGGCTGACAGTCTCTGGTTGTTGATAAAAGCTAGTGCTGGGCACGATTGGATTGTCGTCTGTGGGGGAGGGAAAATGCAAACGGGGCGGGGTGGGTAAGCGGCAGCGAGACGGAGTTAGTCGTCAATCTGCGGGCCAGCATCTGACAGGTCCAGCGATCGTCCTTCTTGTTGGTTGTGGCAGAAGAACAACCTCAACTGGGTGAGCGACGACAGACTCGTAGTGGTAGTCGATTCGTTCGTAGCCCCTACAGACTGGAATCTGACTGTTCGCAAGGCCAGCCTGCAGTTTGATCTTATCCCAACAGGCTCTCCTCTCTGTCGGAAGGTGGAGGTCACAATCGTAGGCTTCCACGTGCAAGTATTTCAGTGATATGGACCCGTCCTGAGCGCTGATGACGCGCAGCCGATCGAAAGGATATACCTCAAGATTCTTCCGCCAGATCGATGGGTCGTAAGCCACATCTGAGTAGACCCTCTTTCCACTTGTTGAGTCTAAGATAGAAAATGGTCTGCCTCTGTTGTCTCCGTCCGCCCATGCAAAAAACAAGAGATTCCCTTTCGCACCAACGAAGTCCTCGTATTCCCAGTCCGGTTCGCGTAGAGACATTTCACCCGGGACGTGCGATTGCGTGCAACCAGCGGGAGCACCCTCCGTTACGGGGACAATGACCTCCTAGGACATCCCTTTGTTCATTGCCTCATACAATTCCTTCACCACAAAGCCCGGATAGAAAAAACAGGATAGCGTCACCCGCAGGCGTTGGCTTCCCGGCATGTTAGTGCTCGACGGTCCAAGGTCTACGACTTCGGTTTTGGTGGGCTTGTCAAGTGAAGTGATCCAAACGTAGGCAGATTGCCCTGATGCACTCGGACACAACAGTGAAACTCCAAGACAGAGCACCGTTCCTAGCCAGTTCATTTTCATGGCAAGAATGTACGACCGACTGCAGCGCGGGCGCAAGGCCCCATTAAGAATCAAGAATCTACTGCGCAGCGCGACGCAGAGTGGGCTCTCCCCTGTCAGGTGTTAGTCACGGTTCGTCGCTCCTTGTGAGTGCGAGCTAGGTTTCGTGTTCGCTTTCATTGCGCACCGCCTTCAAGTCGATCCCCACTTGCTCGGCCTTCTTATAAAGATGTGAACGCTCCAGTCCTAACGCGCGCGCGGTGTTTGAAATCTGGTGGTGATGGCGTTTCAACTCCGTCAAAATGGTTTGTTTCTCGAAGGCGCGCACGCGGTCGGCGAGCGGACCTGTGCCGGCCGAAGCAGAATCAGGCGCGGACACAGGAGGGGGCAACGCCAGCCCGACGGTTTCGGCAGTGACTTCATGGGAGGTTGCCAGCAGCATCAGGCGCTCGACCGCGTTTCTGAGTTCGCGGACGTTGCCCGGCCACGGCTGCTGTTGCAGCGCGGCCATCGCGTCTGCGGTGAAGGGCATGGGCTTCCATCCGTTCACGGTGGTCACTTGTACAGCGAAGTGCTCGATCAGCGCCGGAATGTCTTCGCGGCGTTCGCGCAACGGGGGCAGGCGCAGGGGGAAGACGTACACACGGTGAAATAAATCCTGGCGGAATTTGCCGTCGCGTACCAGCGTTTCGAGGTCGCGGTGGGTGGCGACGACGACTCGCACATCCACGGCGATGGTGCGCTCGCCGCCGATGCGCTCCACTTCGCCTTCTTCCAGCACGCGCAGCAGCTTGGCTTGCATGGTGAGGGGCATGTCGCCGATTTCGTCGAGAAAAATTGTGCCGTGCTGCGCTTGCTCGAATTTGCCGAGATGGCGGCCAGCGGCTCCGGTGAACGATCCTTTTTCGTGGCCGAATAGTTCGGATTCGATGAGCTCCGCCGGAACCGCGGCGCAGTTCAGCGTGACGAAGGGAGCGCCCGTCCGCGGGCTGCGCTCATGCAACGTGCGCGCCACCAGCTCTTTTCCCGTACCGGTCTCGCCGAGAATGCAGACTCGGGTTTCGCTCGCGGCTACGCGTTCCACTTGCGCCATCACGCGGCGCATGGTCTCGCCTTTCCAGACGATTTCGTGTTTGCCCAGGCGGCGCTCCAGATCGCGATTCTCACGCTCGAGGCGGCCGAGCTTCAGCGCGTTCTCCACGGTGAGCAGCAGTTTTTCGGTGGAGATCGGTTTTTCCAGGAAGTCTAGCGCTCCGAGGCGCGTGGCACGCACGGCCATTTCGATATGCGCCTGGCCCGACATCATGACGACCGGAGTCGACACACCTTGCGCTTTGAGTTCTTCAAGAAGCGCCAGGCCGTCTTTGCCGGGCATGACCACGTCGGAGAGGATCAAGTCGAACGATTGCGACCTGGCCAGTTCCAGAGCCTTATTGGCGTTGTCGCAGACGGCGGCCTCGTGCCCTTCCAGGCGAAACGCGCGCGACAGCGACGCCAGCGTGTTGGCTTCGTCATCCACGATCAGTAAGTGCGCTTTTTGCGCCACGGTTCTTCACCTCAACAAAAATCCAACCCAATCTACCGCAGAGACGCCGAGTGCGGCGAGAAATCGCACGGTAATTCAATGCGAAACGTGGTTCCTTTTTCCTTCGTGCTCTCGACAGAAATCTTGCCACCGTGATCGCTCACCACCGACTGCACAATCGCGAGGCCGAGCCCCGTGCCATGCTGCTTGGTCGTGTAATAGGGAGTGAACAAGCGGCCACATTCTTCCGGGGTCAGCCCGGAGCCGGTGTCAGTGACTGAAATTTCGATCCGGTCGCCCAGTGTCGCGGTGCGAATCGTCAGCGCTCCACCCTGCGGCATGGCGTCGATGGCGTTCAATACCAGGTTTTGCAGCGCACGATGCAAGAGGTCGGGATCGGCTGAAATTTCGGGTAACGCACCGGCCAAGTCCGTGCGTACCGCAATCTGATTCTTTTCCTGTAGCTGGGCATGAAAGACGCGCAGCACCGACTGCACTACTTCATTGACTTGCATTGGATGGCGCTGTGGTTGCGGCATCCTGGAGAATTCGCTGAAGCGGCCGATGATGGTTTTCAGGTTGTCGATTTCCGCCAGCAGAGTCGCCGTCCCCTCGTGAAAAACTTCCTCGAACATCTCTGGGGATTTCTGTTTCGCCCGCATCAGGTTTTCGACCGTGACCTGGAGAGGGAACAGAGGATTCTTCAATTCGTGCGCCAATCTCCTCGCCAGTTCGCGCCAGGCAGCGACGCGCTCGGCTTGCAGCGTGCGCTCTTTTTGCTGCGCGAGATCTTCCGTCATGCGGTTGAACGACGCGGCGAGTTCGCCCAGTTCATCGCCTGATTTGACTTCAACTTTTGCGCTGAGATCGCCGGCTGCGACGCGGCGTGCAG
>JBAVVP010000207.1:0-10419 GCA_049697355.1 Terriglobales bacterium | reverse complement strand
ACGTAGAACACTCCGGTGAGATTCACGGCCATCACTTTCTCCCACTCTTCCGGCGTGATGTCGAGAAAATTATGACGGAGGCTGATGCCCGCGTTATTCACCAGCACATCTACGCCACCCATGAGGCGAATCGCTTCGGCAAAGGCGGCTTGCACCTGTTTCAAATTCGAGACATCGGCATCGAGCGCCGCGGCCAAATTTGGAAGTTCGCGCAAGATCTTCCGCCGAGCCTCCGCGTCGCGGTCAAGCACGCACACCACGGACCCTTCGTCAAGAAACCGCGCTGCCGTGGCCGCTCCTATGCCGCTGGCCCCGCCGGTGATCAGAACTCGCTTCCCCTTCAGCCCGCGCACGCGCACCTCCACAAAAGAAAATCGGGCAGATCAGGATACCTGTCTGCCCGCGAACACGCCATCCTCACCAAGCCTACGTTTCTCTGCGCACTCCGCAATCTCCGCGGTTCATCAAGACTGCCGCGAGTCCGACACGCCGTCAGCTAACCTGCCAAACCGTGTCGAGCACGGTCCCATCGACCCACTTCACCACCGCGCACGGACGATCGCCCAACTTCGGTCGCGCCGGCTTGCCGCAAATCTTCTCGACTTCCACTTTGATGTCCTGAATCGGACGAATCGGCAGCTTCGATCCGATCAAGTTATGGAGCAGGTCCGTGCGTCGCGGATTGATCGCAATTCCGCGCTCAGTCACCACCACGTCAACCATCTCGCCCGGCCCCGTCAGCGTTGTAACCTCGTCCACAATCACGGGAATGCGATCGCGGAACGAGGGCAGCGCGAGAATGGTGCAGCCCGCAAACAGGCAGTTCTGCCATCCGCCAATCCCGTGCAGCAGCCGCCCGTCGGAGTGCGTCACCACGTTGGCATTGAAGTTCACGTCCACCTCTGTCGCCCCCAACACGACAGCATCGACCAGCGAAGCGAAGTTCCCCTTGCCGTGGTAGTTATACGAAGTGAATGGCGAGGTAGCCACGTGCCGCGGATCATTCGCGATCGATTTCACGCCGTCGAGATCGAACGTCTGTCCATCCAGGATGTAATCCGTCAGCCCTTCCTGCAGTAACTCGACCAGAAATTTCGTCGATCCGCCGCGAACGAAGCGCGCCTTGACTCGATCCTCTTTCATCATCTGCTTCAGATACTCGACGAAGGCCAGCGCGATCCCGCCCGCTCCCGCCTGGAACGAGAATCCATTTTTCATGATTCCCGCGGCACGCAGAAACTTCGCCACCAACTCCGCGATCCGCAACCGGTCCGGCGAGCGCGTAATCTGCGTCGTGCCGGAAACAATCTTCGCCGGATCGCCAATCGAGGCCACTTCCACCACATAGTCCACGTTGTTGCCTTGAATCTGCCAGGGCACACAAGGAAACGGCCCGAGGTCGTCGGTAACGACAATTACGCGGTCTGCGTAAATGGAATCCGCCAGCGCAAAACCGAGCGAGCCGCAGGCCGACTTCCCGTGCGAGCCATCCGCATTGCCGAAAAAATCGGCGGTCGGCGCCGCAATCACCGCGATGTCAACGTGTACTTCTCCATCCTGAATCGCCTGGTAGCGGCCGCCGTGCGAACGCAGCACGCCCATGCCGCGCATCTTCCCCTGCGTGCAGTAATCGCCCAGCGGACCGTTCATCGAGCCTTCGATGTGATGGATCACGCCTTTCTTCATCAACTCGATCGCACCCTCCTGGGAAGGGAAGGACGCGCTCGGAAACCACATCAGATCTTTGACGCCGATCCTGGCCGCCGCCTCCAGAGCCATCAGCGCTACTTTATCGCCGTCGCGCAGATGATGATGGTTCGAGATCACCATCCCGTCGCGCAGCCCGCACTGGCGCAGCGCCGTCTCCAGATCGGCGACGCGCTTGTCGCCGTTCTCCGGATAATCTTTGTTCGAAGGGATTGCCGGCGCCGCCTTCCGCCCACGCGGCTGATATTTTCCCGCCCCAAGAAACGGAATCTGCGGCTTGCCGTTCACCATCGTCGGCACCGCGCGCCCCACCGCGTTATGCGCCAGTTCCGCTCGTTCGCCCAAAATATTACTCACGAGATCGCTCCCATCGCCTTCGCCCGCTCCACCAGTTTCAAGGCCCGCTGCACCACCGGCGGATCGATCATCTTCGAACCCAAACTCACCACGGCCAATCCCTTGCTCTGCGCTTCCTCAAACGCGGCCACCACCTTCCGCGCCTTTTCAATCTCGACCGCCGTCGGCTGAAACGCTTCGTGGATCACGCGAATCTGCCCGGGATGAACGCATCCCATGCCTTCAAATCCCGCGGCCCGCGAGGCTTCTCCCCACCGTCGCAGTCCGTCCAGGTCGCCGATGTCGCCGTAGACCGAGTCAATCGCCTGCACTCCGGCCGCGTGCGCCGCATTGACCACGCGCGAACGCGCATACTGCGACTCACGCCCTTCCACGGTTTTCACCACGCCGAGATCCGCCGTGTAATCCTCCAACCCAATCGTCAGCGCCGCCACGTTGTCACTCGCAGTCGCGACCGCAAATGCGTTCTCGATCCCCAGCGCGGATTCGAGGATCGGCATAATCCAAATTGGCCGGATGATTCCGTGCCGCGCCTTGATCTCTCCGATCATGCGATCCACTTCCCCGACCTGTTCGGGCCGCTCAACCTTCGGAATCAGAATCAGGTCCGGACTCTCGCCCACCACTTCCGCCAGATCTTCGAGCCCCAGCGGCAACTGGTTAATGCGCACCATGCGCTCGCACGATCCGAACTCGACGGCCCGCAGGGTATTTCGCACCAGGATGCGAGCGGCGTCTTTCTCTCCGCGATGCACCGAATCTTCCAGATCGAGAATCACGGCATCCGGAGCGTGCAAGGAGGCATTCACGTAGTACTTCGGCTCCGAGCCGGGAAGATACAGCCGCGACCGGCGCATCCGGTCCTTTGGCGACGGCGCCGGCAGCGGATGCTGCTCCGGCAGCGACCGTTTGCCGAGCGCAATCCCGGCACGCCGCGCCGCAGCCTCGATGCGAGCCGCAATAATAAAAGGCAGCGCGCCCTCATCGTGAATCGCAACCCGCGCGTGCTTGACTCCGAGTTCGGCCAAAACCTCCCGCGTCTGTTCCATGATCGCCGAACCGTAATAGGGCGCGACCCGCGACTCCAGTGAGATCTCGACCCCACCGCGGTCACGCGCTTCAAAGGCAACGTGCAAGTCCGATCGCACTTCCGGGCCCCAATGGCCTACCTCTGCAGAATGCGGGGATGTGGTTTCGACAGCGCTGCTCATAATTTCCTCAACCAGATTTCCTCAACCAGCGCAAGATCCAGAGCGGAGTGCCCTGTGACCCTCTGTGCTCCCTGTGGTTATTTCAGTTTTTCCAAAATCGCGTCCGTCATCCGCACCGTAGAAGCCGCGCCCTGACTGATTGCCTTCGAACCGCCCGTAAAGCGCATCATATCGTAAGTACGGACCTTGCCTTCGCGCACCACGTCCGCAATCGCCTTGCGGATGCGATTCGCCTTCTCGCCTTCGCCCACATGATCGAGCATCATCGCCGCCGAAAGAATCATCGCAATCGGATTCACGATGGGCGGGTTCAGTTCAGCATACTTCGGAGCCGATCCGTGCGTAGGCTCAAACACAGCCACGTCATCGCCAATGTTGCCGGACGCCGCGAATCCCAACCCACCGACCAGCCCGGCGAACGCGTCGGAAAGAATGTCGCCGAACAAATTCGACGATACGATTACGTTATAGTCCTCCGGATTCTTGTTCAGCCACATCAGTTGCGCGTCGATGTTCGTCGACCAAAGCGCGATTCCCGGATAACCCTTCGCCACTTCTTTGGCCACTTCCTCCATCATGCCCGAGGTCTCGCGCACCACATTCGGCTTCTCGCAAATCGTCACGCCCCTGTATCCGCGCTTCTTCGCATATTCGAACGCAGCGGTCACGATGCGCTGGGCAGCCTTGCGAGTGATGATGCGGCAACTGACCGCGATCTCCGGTCCCGGCACATTGGCAAACGCCTTGAACCTGGAGTGGCTATTCAACGCGGCGCGTACGTTCTCGGGAGGGTTGGTCCACTCCACACCTGCGTACATGCCTTCCGTATTTTGCCGGAACACGGTGGTATCGATCTTCGGCTCTTCGAAACCGCCATCCGATTTTTTCCGAATGTAATTCAGCGGATTGCCCGTGAACCCCACGCAAGGACGCATGCAGATATCGAGGTTGAATTTCTGCCGCATGGTCACAATCGGCGAGTAATAAACGTACCCTTTCCCTTGCAGTTCGGGTTTCAGTTCCGCCTGCGCCGCCTTGTTCGGCTTCGAAGTAATCGCGCCAAACAAGCCCAGCTTATGCTTGGTTAGTAACTCGATCGTTCGGTCCGGCAACGCGTTGCCCTGCGAGCGCCAGCAATCCCATCCGATATCGGCATGAACGTACTCAGCGTCGAAGCCGACGGCTTTCAAAACCCGCAATGACTCCGGCAGTACCTGGTTTCCGATGCCGTCTCCCGGCATGGTAACAACCGTATATTTCGCCATTATTGCTCCTTAAGAATGTCTATCGCCGAGGCGCCGTGGGCGCCGAGAAAATCACCACATACTCAAAAACTTTGTCATCCTGACCCTGAGGCACTCGAACGGGAAGGACCTGCTTTCTTCTCACTAGCGCGTGTCTCGGCGGTGAAGATCTACCCCGCACCCAACCGTTTCGCCACGAGATTCTCCACTCCGCCCGCGATCACCAGCGACTGCGGAACGCTGCCCAGCGCCGGAAATGTAAATTGTTCCCCACGCCAACGAATCGTGCTCAAAGTAAAGTCGATATCAATCTCATCTCCCGGAATGATGGTCTTCTGCTTCGCCGCGATCTCATTGGCAAACTGCTCGCGCAACCGCGCCACAATCGCCGGTACCTCAATGCACAAGAATCCATTGTTGAACGCATTCCGCAGATAAGTCTGCGAGAAACTCGCCGCGATCACCAGCGGAATGCCTTTCGCCTTCAGACACGTGACCGCCTGCTCGCGGCTCGACCCCGTGCCGAAGTTGAACTGGCTGACGATCACATCGCCCGCCTGTGTGCGCGCCGCAAACTCTGGATCGTAATTCTCCATCACCACCTTCGCCATCATTTCCGAAGTCATGTCGTCGCGATAGGTGTAGTCCTTGCCATAAATCGCGTCGGTGTTGACGTTATCCTGCGGCATGAATACCAGTCGCCCCTGCACGCGCTGCGGAAAGCCCGCCAGAATTTCGACTTTCTCCGCCCCGCCCGATGCCGATGCCAATTCCGTGTAGGCCCGCTGCGGCGCCCGATTCGCAAACTCATGCGGCCCGCGAATGTAACCGGCCACCGCCGACGCAGCCACCACCTCCGGGCTCGCCAGGTAACACTTGGCATCGCGCGATCCCATGCGCCCCTTGAAGTTTCGATTCGTCGCCGAGATGCCAACCTCGCCCGCCTCCAGCAATCCCACGCCCAGCCCAATGCACGGCCCACAACCGGATGGCAGTGGTTGCGCGCCCGCATCCACTAACGTCTGCCAGATGCCGCGCTTCTCCGCTTCTTCCTGCACCCACTTACTGGCCGCGCTTAAGTAAAACTTCACGCCCGAGGCAACTTTCTGACCCTTGAGCACCTTTGCCGCCGCCGCCAGATCTTCCACCCGCGAATTCACGCACGAAATCAGATACGCCTTCTGGATTGCAACTTTGTCCTTCTCTATTTCAGCCAGCGACTGCATCGCCTGCACCGTGTCCGGCCCCGACACATGAGGCGTCACTTGCGCGAGATCGAGCACAATCCGCGCCGCATACGTCGCATCCGCGTCCGGCGCCAACGGATTTCTCTCCCAACCGTCGATGTCCTTTTCTGAAAACCGCTCGGCCCCCATCGCCTTCAGCCGGGCATGCACGCCGCGCAAAAACCGGATCGTCACCTCGTCCACCGGGAACCAGCCCACCAGCGGCCCCCATTCGGTCGTCATATTCGAAATCGAAAGCCGGGCGTCCATCGAGAGCGACGCCGCTCCCGGACCCGTAAACTCGACCGCTGCATTCAGGCATTCGTCGTGGTTATAGAGCCCGCATAAAGTGATAATGACGTCCTTGCCCGTGGCGCCGTCCGGCAACCTGCCTTCGAGCACAACCTGAATCGACCGCGGAATCTGCCACCAGAATTCGCCCGTGGCCCACACCGCCGCCGCATCCGTGCGAACAATCGGCGTTCCGATCGCGCCCAACGCGCCATACATATTGGAGTGCGAATCCGATGCCACCACGAACGAACCGGGAACCACATACCCGCGTTCCACCATGATCTGGTGTCCGATGCCCGACCCCGCAGGATAGAAATCCACTCCCTGCTCTTTGGCAAACGCTTCGATCGCGCGGTACTTCTTCAGGTTCGCTTCATCCTGATTCTGGATGTCGTGATCGAGCGCGAACGTAAGCTGCTGCGAATCCTTTACTTTCTTCGCCCCGATGCCCTTGAACTTGCTCATCACCGCCGACGTGTTGTCATGCGTCATGCAGCGATGCGGACGAATCGTCAGGAAATCCCCCGTCCGGAGCGGCCGCGACGGTCCCTCCGTCATGTGTTTCTGCGCGATCTTTTCAACGATGGTCTGGCCCATGATGATTCGCGACATCTCAGCCTTTCCGCTTCAACTCGAATCCCAGATACATCATCTGCCCGATGTGATGATGAAGATGCGTTGCGCATCGCAGTACACCGGCGAACCGGTCGCACGCATCCACGCCCACGGCCGTGTATTCCTTTGACCAGTCGTCCGCCGACTGGCTGCCGATCGCGCCGATCACCATTTCCATCGCCTGATCAAATTTCTTCAACACTTCTGCCTTGGACGGCCGCGTCGCGTCGGAAAACTCCAGCGGACGATCCCGCACATACCCCGTCCCCACAATCTGCGCCCCGATGTAGTAATTCAAATTGCCCGTGAGATGGAGCACCAGGTGGCCAAAGCTGTTGCCGAATGCGAACGGTTTCGCCCAGAACTGCTCGTCGCTCAGCGCCGCCGCCAGTTCGCGCACGTTGCCCGCCAGTGTCGTGTAACGTGCCGTCAGGCCTGCCGCAATCGTAGATTTCAAATCCGCCATAAGCTATTCCTACCATGTAGGCACAGCCGCCCTCGGCTGTGCAGGCGAGCAAAGCTCGCCAGGGTTTCGCGTACGCCGGAGAGAGAGCCGGACTTCGTCCGGCTGGACGGACGAATGCGTCCGCCCCTACGTGGTTTCTGTCTAGCGACGCTTCTTGACCGCTTTCGCCTTCGCTTTCTTCTTCACGTCCGCCTTCATCAATGCCATCAGCTTCGTGACCGACGCGCACTTCTCCAGATTCCAAATCGCGGCAATCAACTTGTCCTGCGCTTTTCCCGAAAGCACGCCCTCCGCCAGTGCCCGGAATTTCTCTTCAATCTCCGCATCGCTCAGCGGATTTCGCGGATCGCCCTTGGGATAATCAAGTTGTTCCGAGAAGTTCCGCCCATCGGTGGTCCTGATGTTCACAATTACGCGCTGCAATGCCGGGAAAACCTTCTCGATTTAGGGATCGGCCACGACTTCGACTTTCTTTAGCTGTGCGCGAATCACCGGGTCCATGATCTTCTTCATCTCGAATTGCTCCGGAGTTACTTGCCGGTCCACCAGCGCCGCTGCAATTACGTAGGGCAGGGAATGGTCCGCCGTTTCCTTGGTATGCGGATCGTATTTGCTCGGGTCGGAAAGAATGTCGGCCGCGCGCGCCAGCGACCGAATCTGAATCTTCTCCACACGATCGGGGTGCAAGTCGTTGTTCTTGACCAGATCCAGTACCGCCGAAATCGGCGCGTGCGTCAGCGCCTCGGTCGGAAAAAACTTCATCCCGCACTGCGTAATGCGCCACGACTCGCCGAGTCCGTCGGTCAGCAAATTCTGTTTCCACTCCGGACCGTAGCAGTGCACCAATCCTTCTTTGCCGTCGATAACATGCTCGGGACCGGTGTAGCCCCTCTCGGCCAGCAGCGCCGCGAGAACGCCGCTCTGAGTTGCCATGGGATCGACGGTGTTCTTCATCATCGTCAGCTTGCCAGCCGTGACCGCGCCCATCGTGCAATGCCGCGAAGCGGAAATTCCGATGGCATGTTGAATCTGTTCCCAGCTCAAACGCAGCGCGCGCCCCGCAACGATGGGCGAGACAAACGCCGTCAGCGTCGCATGATGCCAGCCGCGCTCGCGGATGCCCGGAAACGCCGCCTCGCAAAAGCGCATTTCGAATTCGTGTCCGAGCACAAGTCCAACGATCAATTCCTTGCCATTGCTCCTGGCGCGTTCACAGCACGCCATCGCTGCCGGAAAAATATCGGAAGGATGCGACGGATCTTGCTTCCAGTAAATGTCGTTGTAATCCATGCAGCGAATCATCAGGGCATTCGCCAGCGACGCCGAAACCGCATCCATTTTCTTGCCCGTGCCGATCACGGTCGAAGCCCCGCGCCCGGCAATATCGTCCAGCACTTCAAGCGCGATGATCACGTCATGTTGCCGATATCCGCCGAGCGCGCAGCCCACCGAATCAAGCAAAAAGCGCTTGGCCTGGTACACCGCGTCCTGCGAGAGCTGTTTGTATTCCAACCCCGCCGCCCAGCGGGACATGGTCGCGGTGATGGTTTCTTTGCTGGCAGTGATGTGTGTCGACAAGGACATCTCCTCTATGAAGTACAGCTGTCAGCTCTCGGCTCTCAGCTGTCAGTAAAATCCTAAATCCGAAGACCTGACACCTAAGACCTAAGACCTAAGACCTAAGACCTGACCTTCACGTTCTTCGGATTCTTAAACGGCAGAAACGCCATGAAGTCGGCGTGATGCACAATGAACGCTTCGGTCGTGCGCTTCACCAGATCGCCCTCAGCGGCGTGCGTGGCGATGATGTGGCACACGGCATCCGGCACGCCGCACTCCATCGCCAGCGCGACCCCGGTAAACGGATGCCGCAGCGCTTCTCCGCGCTCGCTTTGCCGGCTCTTGCCGTCCGGACCAATTTCATATTCCAACAACTTGCCGACGTCCGCCAGGATCGCGCCCGCAATCACCACGTCGGCGTCGATCGGCAGCGCTCGGCCCATAAAGTCGGTCATCGCCTTCGCGCTGTCACGCGCAATGTGCACCACGCAGCGCTTGTGCTCCATGAATGTGATCGGGCAATTCGGAACCAGCAGCGTAAAAGGAATCTGATTCAGGTCGTCCGGTTTCAGCGGACTTCGTTCGAGCGCCTTAATCCAGGCTTCGGTCACCTGCTCGCGAAGCTTGGCGTTGCTGATCCACTGAATTTCCGGCCACAGTCGTTCGACGGCCTCCCGCATGGGCAGGGCCTCCTTACGGAACTCACTAGATTATCGGAGTCCATGCAGATGCGTCGAGCGGACGCGCCACGGTGGTGTGACTTGAAACGTGACTGGAAATCAACAGAGATTCGCGACGAAGATTACTTTTCGATCGGCAACAGTTCGATGCTGCACTCCGAAGCGCCACAACGCACCTCACCCCGGCGAACGATTTTCACCGACGACACATCCGGAAATCTCACGGGAAAGTCCTTCTCCCGCAGTTGCGCGCTCGCGGAACGAAGGCTTTCGTCGCCGTCAACAAACTCGGCGCGTTCTGGACGAGGCGAACTGTCGAACACGAGATTGAACCGCGCCGACGCTGTCTTGCCCGTAATCGGATTGAGCTTCACCGTGCGTGCCTGCACCAACTCGGCTGGCGCTTGTGCTACGTCTTTCGCCGCCGCCGCGGGATCGCCAGCCAGCTTTGCCAGCCGCGCCCGAGAGTCCGCCACGTCGCTTCCTCCCGCTGCCACGGCCAGCGCATACATATGACGCGCCTTCTCCTTCTGCCCTTGCTTTTCGAGCACCTGCCCCAGACGATTTGCAACTGTCCCCGACTGGCTCAATTGCCAGGCAGAGGTAAGAAACTGCAGCGCCGCCAGATTTTCGCCGCGCTGAAATTTGGCCCACCCCATCCGCGCCCACGCCAGCGCCACCAGCCGCATCGACGAAAATGCCGACGGCCCCAGCCGATCCAATTCACCCGAGTCGAACTGGTCTCCAATGTCGTAGAGAACCTTCTGCGCATCGGTTTCGGTCTGCCCCGGATCAATGTCGTTCCTTAACGCCGCTGCGTAAATATCCTGGCCTGCATCCCCGCTCGCGCTGCCCGTCAGTCCCTGCAACAACTCCTGCGCTTTTGTCTTCTCTCCTAATCGCCCGTATACCTGCGCCAAAGCCATCTTCGTTTCCGGATCGTCAGGCGGTATCGCGGCGGCCGCTTCCAGTTCCGTGCGCGCGCCGACGTCCCGTTCCAACTGTGCCAGCAGCAAGCCGAGATTCTTGTGCGCCGCTTTCTCGTATGGAGTCGTTTCC
>JBAVVP010000206.1:0-23819 GCA_049697355.1 Terriglobales bacterium | reverse complement strand
CTGTGTTGGTGTTGGTAGCGCAAGCCGGCCTTATTCTCTGTTCGCTGGTATGCGCCTGGCTGCTGCGCTTCGAGTTCCGGATGCGGGACCCGAATCTTCTGTGGGCCGTGGCTCCGATACTCGTTATGGTTCGCCTGGCAGTCATGCCCCTGTTCAATCTCATGCACGGCTGGTGGCGCCATACTGGGATCGACGATGCGGTGGACGTCGTGAAAGCCATCCTCACGGGTTCGCTCGGGTTCTTCCTCATCGTGCACTACGGGTGGGGACTGAAGGCTTTCCCGCTGTCCGTTTATGTGTTGGAGGCGCTGATCACCTTCATGCTCTTGACCGGGGTACGCGTTCTCTCCCGCATGCTGGCGGAAACCTCGCGGGCGAACTCGGCCTCGAAACGTCTAGTGCTGGTGGGCGCGGGGCATGCCGCCCAGATGATCATTCGCGAAACCCAGCAAGCGGAGACCGGCTATCGGGTGATCGGTTGTGTCGACGACAACCCACTCAAGAAGGGACTGCGGGTTCTGGGCGTGCCGGTGCTGGGCCCGGTCGAAGCTCTCGGGGAAATAGTCGCCCGGCAGAGAATCGAGGAAGTCCTGATTGCGATTCCATCGGCGACCCCGGCCCAGATGCGCCGGCTGGTGGCCATCTGTAAAGAGGCGAACGCTGTTTTCCGAACCGTCCCCGCCTTGGCAGAATTGATTGCGGGCCGGGTCAACCTGGAGCAGGCGCGGGAAGTTTCACTTACCGATCTGCTGGGACGCGTCCCGGTCGATCTCGATCTGGAATCGGTCGGCGAGAATATTCGCGGCCGCGTGGTCATGGTGACCGGAGCCGCGGGATCGATCGGCTCCGAGCTGTGCCGGCAAATCCAGACCTACAAACCGAAACTTCTAGTCTGCCTCGACCAGAATGAAACCGGGATCTTTCACTTGCAGCATCAGTTGGCGCAGGGCAGCGGCAGCGGCAATAACAACAGCAACAATGACCGCAAGGTGTTTTGTGTCGCCGACTTCACGAATCCGGAGCGCATGCGCAGAATATTTCTAACCTACGGGGTCGAGATCGTTTTCCATGCCGCGGCGTACAAGCACGTGCCGGTCATGGAAGACAACGTGGAAGAGGCGGTCGGCAACAACATTTTCGGCCTGCTGTCGTTGCTGAACGTGGCCGAGAGTATGAAGTGTTCAACCTTCCTCATGATTTCCTCCGACAAGGCCGTGAACCCGACCAACGTCATGGGCTGCACCAAGCGGGTGGGAGAATTGATTCTTGCTGCCTGGCCCCTGCAGCGAATGCGCTGTGTCTCGGTGAGGTTCGGCAATGTCCTCGGATCGAATGGCAGCGTGATTCCGATCTTTCAAGAGCAGATTCGCCAAAACCGGCCCATCACCATCACGCACCCCGAAATCACCCGCTTTTTCATGACCATTTCCGAGGCGGTGAGCCTGGTATTGCAGGCCTTCGCCATCGGCCGGGACGGCGACATTCTCGTGCTCGACATGGGTGAGCCGGTGCGCATCACGGAGCTGGCCGAAACTCTGGTTCGCCTCTCTGGCAAATCCCGCCAGGAATTCAAGTTCATCGGCCTCCGTCCGGGTGAAAAACTCTTCGAGGAGCTCTTCTACTCCGACGAGCTGGTTTTTCCGAGCGCCTGTGAAAAGATCGCCTGTACGGAAGGTGTAAAGCTGGCCTGGCCGGCTTTGAAACGAAGTCTCGACGAACTCTATGTGGCGATGTCGCTCGGAAAGCGAGACCCCATCCTGGCCCAACTCAGGCGGATCGTACCGCAATTCACTTACGCCGGTTGCGATCAGGCCAGAACCGCGGAGAAGACCGCGGAGAATATTTCTTTGAGCCCGGGTGCGTCCGATTTGCAACCAGACGTGCAGCCAGAAGCGCCGGTGCTTGTGGATATTCCGGCGTTGCCCTATCTACCCTGGCCGGCGAACCCGCAGGCGACCCCGTCGGTGAAATTGAAATTGGAATTGGGATCGGCGGGTGGCGGTCCTGGGGACTAGTACCGTGACCACGGGAATCGTATCACTGTCACCCTGAGCGCAGCTTGCCGTTCCGCAGGAACGGCAAGCGTAGTCGAAGGGCCCCTACCCGGTGCAGGCGTTAGAGGGCTGTCGCCAGCCGCCTTTGGCCGACGAGCGTTTCGGAAAGGCAGGGGTGCTTCGACTGCGCGGAACGATTCGCGTTGCGAATCGTCCGCTCCGCTCAGCATGACAGAACCTGAAGTTGCGCTTGAGGAAAGATCCATGCGGTCACGGTGCTAATTCGATCTGTAGGGGTATGCCGCCCGACCCTCACCAGTCCTGAATGTGGATCAGCAACAAGATCGCCGTGGCGGCCAACGGCACGGCAAGGCCGGCACGCAGATTGCCGGTAGCTTTCGAAATCACTCCCACCATCCACGGCAACACCGCCGGTCCCAGCGACGCCAGGGAAAACATCAGCGAGCCGACGCTCCGCGCGCCCACCCCGAAGCGATGCGAGAACCGGGCAACCGTGATGGGATACAAGGTGGCGAAGCTCAATCCGGTGACAAGTGCGGCGGCAATGACGCCCGGCAGGGTCGACGAATACAGCATCAGCCCGATCCCCGCCGTTGCCGTGGCAAAGCCCGCCAGCAGCACGCGCCGCTCCGACAGGTGTTTGAGAATCAGGCCCGCCGATGCCCGGCCCAACATCAGCGCCGACCAGAAAAAGGCCGGCATCATAGGTCCCATCGCCGTCCCGCGAGATCCCATGCGGGCCACATACGAGCCAATCCAGCCCCCCACCGCAGTCTCCGCCCCGGGGTAGAGAAAGAACACCGAGGCGAAAAGCCATAGCGCGGGATCTTTGCAGATTTTTCGCCATGCAATTGGGGAGTCGGCGGACTTAACCGCATGGGGAAACGGCAGGTTGCGCACACTCGCTGCCAGCAGCACCAGGAATACGGACACGGCTCCGAGAAAAACCGGAATCAATTGGTGCCGATGCGCCCAAGCCACCAGCAACGAACAGAGCACGGCGCCCACTCCCCAGTAGAAATTCAGCAGGCTTACGGCCGCCGCCCTCGAACCGGGCGCGATTTCCGCAATCATCAAATTGTCGGTGGGGATGATAAGGCCCAGGCCCAGGCCATATACGGCGACCGATGCCATCCCCAGCCCGGGCGATCCCAGGTAGAGCGTGGCCGCACCGCACGCCATGAGCAGGAGTCCGGAAAGAAATGCCGGACGGAAACCCACCCTTGCCAACAGGATGCCGGAGATTTGCACGCCCGCGAGCGAGGCCAGGAACTGCACCAGGAAAAGACTGCCTGCCTGCGTGTCGTTGAGCGCCCAGCGCGCAATCAGGATGGGCAACATAGGGCCCAGAAGTGTGGTCAAGATGCCGGTGGGGAGAAAGGCGATCTGGGCAGCCAGGATCAGCTGCCGATTTGACCGGGGCTGGGGATGCTCATGCTGAGAACTCGCCATGCGGGAAGCAGTCAGTCCCAAACATGATTTCGGGAACAGTCCAGCATAGCGTAACCGTAGCGATTCTTGGGTTGAACATCCGAAGTCTTCACCACCGAGTCACAGAGACACCGAGAAACCCAACTGCCTGGAAAAACCTTCCCTTATGGCTTTTACAAGTTCAAGGTTTTCTCTGTGACTCTGTGGCTCTGTGGTGAAAAACTGAACTTCTAGGGCGCTCGGTCGGCGTTCTTCTCGCCAGTGCTCTCCGTAGCCAGGCGCAGCACCAATTCGCGAAGTTTGCTCATCTTGAAGGGCTTGGGGATAAAGTCGACGGCGCCGCCCTTGAGCACCTCGCGCGCAGTCTCCACCGTCGCGAAGCCGGTAATGACGATCACCTTGGTCGAGGGATGATTCTCCTTCACGAAGTTCATCACTTCGATTCCGTTGGGCCCGCGCATCTTGATGTCGGTGATCACCAGATCAAAATGCTGCGCCGCAATTCGCTGCAGCGCCTGCCCGCTCTCGGTATAGGCTTCCACCGCGAATCCCTCCCGCTCCAACTCCATAGTGAGACGATCGCAGACGATCTTCTCGTCATCGATGACCAGAATGCGGAAGTTCGGTTTCATTCGCAGTCCTCCAAGGGTGCCAACGCTGGTCGAGCGATCGAGTCTCGTACGATCCAGGCTGGCATCAGGCTTCACTCCTGCTTCCCGCTTTTTTTGCCGCCTTCTTCACTAAGTCGCGCAACTGCTCCAGGCGGAACGGCTTGTCGAGGAAGGCATAAGCTCCCACGCACTCCGCCGCGCGCGTGACATCCATGGTGCGGTAGCCAGTAATGACGATGACTTCGGTCGGAAGATTCTGGTTCTTGACCGCTACCAGGACGTCGATACCGGTGGGTCCCTTCATTTTCAGGTCGGTGACCACGACGTGAAATCGCTGCTGCGCCAGCCGCTCGACCGCCTT
The DNA here is from genome assembly GCA_049697355.1 of Terriglobales bacterium. Classification (GTDB taxonomy): domain Bacteria; phylum Acidobacteriota; class Terriglobia; order Terriglobales; family Acidobacteriaceae; genus Acidiflorens. The sequence continues at coordinate 19,401 of JBAVVP010000206.1, read as the reverse complement.
GCTGCTTTCGGTGAACGTCTCCACCTTCATTCCGTCCTTCTCAAAAAAGTCCTTGAGGCGTTCGCAGACGGTGGGCTCGTCGTCAAGGACCATCACATCAATGTTCGTCGGCATGGTCACGCTCCTTCATAAGAGTATCGATGGTCATATGAAATCTGCTTTCGAGAAATGCATTCACCAGCTGATCCACGGTGCGATCGTCGCGCAGCAGGATATCCAGCTGCCGCGAGAACCCGATCAGGCGGCCCACCATTCGCAGTTGCTCTTCGCAGAGGGGCTGGGGCACGCCTTGCAACCGCCCGACGATCAGCTCGCCGCTGAGGTCGGTCGTGAATCCTTGCTGGGAGAGAATGGTCGCCAGCAGGCGCGCTCGCCGGGAGCGCCGCGTCACATCGGTCACGCCTCCGACGAAGCGAAAGAAGATGTAGCTATCTTCGGGATTCTCGCCCAAATAGCAGTCGACCACGTTGAAATGGTATCCGACTCTAAGGTTAAGGTTCAGGTAGTCGGCGGAGACGATGGCCACATTGCGCCGGAGCGCGTCGCCGCCGGGCGACGTCAGTGGCCCCGCTCGGGTCGCGCTGGCCATGAATCCATCGAGGTCCATCTCGGCCGGATTGGTCGACCAGACGCCGGGAGCCAGCAAGCCTTGCAGCAGAATTTCCAGCGGACGGGAAGCAATCTGGCTTCGGGATACGGCCTTGCCTCGGGCATTGGCGGCGATGCCTCCGCCAAGATCGACGAGGACGAGGTCCAGCGGGATATCCAGATCGAGCGCCCGCGCACTGCTGCCCTCGAGATGGAAGTCGCCCAGACGGCTCAACTCGGCGAGCGCGCGCTCATGAGCGAAACGAATGATGTCGTGGTAGGTGCGGCAGTGTTCGGGCTCAAAGTCGGGAGAGCTGGGATCTCTTTGATGGAGCGGCGAGATGTGCCTCAACATGCGGCGTAACGCGCGGAACTCGTGCGTCTCCTCGTAGGGCTGGCTCCGCAGCAGTTGATAACGGAGCAACTCTTCCACGCTCCCCTCGTAAACGGTGTTCTCATTGGCATCGACCGTGATCACCGTTCCGGCGGGGAGCAGTTTGGTGGCATCCCGGGTTCCGACGATGGCGGGAACACGATATTCGCGGGCCACGGTCGCCAGATGTCCGGTCACCGATCCCACATCGCTCACCAAAGCGCTGGCGCTGGCGACGAACTCAGAGAGGCGGGGGGAGGCAAACCGGGTCACCAGCACATCGCCGGGCAGAAAGCCATCGGTCGATTCGTCGGCCCCCACCAGGAACACCCGCCCGGCGCCGATTCCGCGACATGCCACCTCGCCGTGTCCGGGCATGAGTAGGCGGTGGCGGGTGCAGGCCAACAGGATATCGTCCGCTGGATGCGGCGGCGCGGGTGGGAGGCGCAAAGGCCGCGCCTGCAGCACGACCAGACTGCCATCGTGGCCAACCGCCCACTCGATATCCTGCGGGCATCGCATGTGCCGTTCGATTCTGAGGGCGGAGTCGGCAAGAGCGGCGAGCGTGTCGTCGGCAATCGCGGGCGCGCGGCGCAGTTCGTCAGGTACGGGCGCGATGCGGGTTCCTTCGTCGAGCTGCGGAACGCACATCTCCTGTTTGTCCGCGATGTGCCGTGCGAGAACCTGATGGGGTGCGTGACGCGAGAGCTTGAACTCATCCACGGAGCCTCGCCCCTCGACCACCATGAGGCCGAGACCACGCGCCGCGGAAACGATCATGGCGCCGCTTTCCGGCGCATTGGGATCCACGGAATAGAGCACGCCGCTGGCCGAAGCTGGGACCATGAGAAGACACCCCACGGCCATTTCGCCGGCGGCGGAGGACAGACCATGGCCGCGCCGGTAGCCGCTCGCCGGTTCCGAAAACAGGCTGGCGACCACCTTCAGCCAGGCCGTCGCCACGCGCTCGCGCGGCACGTTCAGGATGGTGGTGTGCTGCCCCGCGAAGGTAAGATCGCCATCTTCTCCGAGCGCACTGCTGCGCACCGCGAACCGGGCATTCCGGCTGAACGGCTTCACCGCATCCTTGATAGCCCTGGCGACTTCCGCGGGCGGTTCCGACGCGAGAATGGCCTGCTGCAGTCCGGCGGCCGCGCCTTCGCTCGCGGCGCGATACTTCTCGAACTCGCCGGCGACTTTAGGATGCGCCAGCACCAGGTCACAGGCTCGCGCGGTGATGACGAATCCGTCCGGCACCGGGAGCGCGAGCCGCCGCCGAATCTCCCCCAGCCGCGCCATCTTCTCTCCCACGACATCGCCGAGTTCCGTGCCCAGTTCATCGAGGGTGAGGGTGAGCGGCAAGTTCGGATCGATCTGGTGCGGCTTGAGACTGGCTCGCACCGCCGCCCGCATCCGTTCGAACTGGAGAGCAAGAGTCGGGTAGCCATTGTCGGACATCTCGGCAAGGTCGCGGACGACGGCCGTCACCGCCTCGCCCAACTGTGCTTCCAGAGACAGAAGATACTGGGTGTCGAAGAGGTATTCGCCTCCGAGCTTTTCGTTGGCATCGGCGATCAGGCAGAGCACGCGATTGTTATTTTCGAGCAGGCTGCGAAACCTGAGAAAGCGCGCTCGCAGCAACTCAACGTCCGCCCGGCGCGCGCTGCGGAATAGATCCGCGAATCTCACCCTCGCCCCCCTCAGTGCCCTTCATTCGATTTCGACCGGAACAGTACGCCCGTCAGCAGGCCAACGACAATCGCGATCAAGGACGCCGCGGCGCCGTAAGTCAAGCCGTGGTCGATTGCGAGGCGTCTCACGATTCTTACCGCTCCGGCATGCTCGATATGCAGAGTAGCACTGGCGAGGTGAACTGCGCGCTGGTCCTTGAAACCAATAAGATCGACGGAGTAGTCGCCGGCCGGCGCCGAGGCAGGCAAGCGGAAGGTGCCGCGCAACCGCTGCGGGGCGTCGGCCCCGGGAGCGACGAGCGAAGCACTTTTCCCCCTCCGCACCAAGGCTCCCTCGCGGAGCGCAAAAAGCCCGCCGTGCTCCTTCAATCCAGCCAGTTCCCCGCGCAAGTCAGCCCCAGGTGCGTGATCGGGAATCAACGACTCGTAGCCCAGCATCCACTGCGCGCGCAAGGCCTGCGGTCCCAGACCCGCCAGCGGCGCCGTACTGAGCACCTGGTAGACAACTGGTATGTTCTCAAAGGTAACGGTGCCCGCGCCCATCCAAAGCAGTCCCGCCTTCTTCCCGAGTTTTTTCAACTCCAGCCGCTCGGGACGACTCATGAGCCTCACCGCCGCCTCGTACCCGGCCGGCACTTCCGCGCCCACTTCTATGTTAGCTCCGTTGTAGGAAAGGTCGATTTCCACGCGCTCGGGAATGACCATGAGATCGCCTGTCACGCTCGCGGTCTGACTGGCGGCGGGCCGGGCCAAGACTGAGAAAATTGCGAGGGCGATGACTGCGAGGCCGGCATGCCGCATGGCTTTAGTGGCCCCCCTTGTAGGCGACGAGGAACTCCGGCCGCAAGAGCAACCCGAGCAGCATTTTCACCATCACGCCCAGCACCAACACCGCCATCAGGATCTTGAGTTGGTCGGCCCGGAGCCGCCGGCCGATGCGTATGCCGATCTGCGCTCCCACCACCGAACCGATCAGCAGCAGCAGCGCGAGCACAAAGTCCACGCTGTGATTGAAGTGCGCCTGCAGCACGGTGACATTGATGCAGGTAAATAAGATCTGGAAAAGACTGGTGCCGACCACGACATGCATGGGCATGCGCAGCAGGTAGATCATAATGGGCACCATGATGAATCCGCCGCCCACTCCCATGATGGCCGCCAGCGTGCCCACCAGCGTCCCGAGCAGGAGCGGCATCAGCGCGGTGATTGTCACCTTCGACCGGGGAAAGTAAACCTTGAAAGGAAGCGCCCCGACCAAACGCCGATAGATCGGCGATCGTGGGGCAGCAGCCCGTGACGGCCGCCCCCGCAGCGAGATCAGGCTTTCGAAGAACATGTAGGAGCCGATGCCCCCAAGCATCAGCACATAGACCACGGTGATGGCAAAATCCGCCTCCCCAAGACGGCGTAAAACCTTGATGAGTTGGACCCCGAGCGTCCCGCCGGCGATGCCGCCCACCAGCATGAGCACGCCCATGCGGACGTCGATGGTCTTAGCGCGAAAATGGGTGTAGCAACCGGACGCGGAGGCGGCCACAATCTGGTTGGAATCCGAAGCCGCCGCTACGGTGGGCGGGATCCCGTACATCATCAGCAACGGCGTCATCAGAAAACCGCCGCCCACGCCAAACAGGCCTGACAGGAACCCCACCAATCCGCCCAGGCCAATCATCAAGAACACGTTGACGCTATTACCCGCGATGGGAAGATAGAGATGCACCTACACCTCCCTCAATGGAAGAGAGACGGAAGAAATCGGAAGGCGTACCACGAAGGTTGTGCCTTCCCCGACCTTGCTGCGCACCGTGATCGTCCCGTTGTGCTTCTCGACGATCCCGTAGCTTACGGCCAGGCCGAGCCCGGTTCCGGCGCCCACTTCCTTGGTCGTAAAGAAAGGATCGAAGACGGAGCCGATGTTCTCTTCGGGAATCCCAACCCCGGTGTCGGTCACTTCAACTTCCAGGGCTCGGTCGTTCGTAGAACCTCCGGTTGTCTGGCCCCGGACCGTCAGCACTCCTCCGTTGGGCATAGCCTGGATGGCGTTCAGAAAAAGATTCAAGAAGACCTGCTGCAAGTCGCGCGGATTGCCCTGCACCTTCGGCAGATCCGGCGGCAGGGCGAGGTTGAACTCCACGCGGTTGATTTCGGCTTCGTTGGCCACGAGGCGCCGCGCCTCGCGCACCACATTTTCCACCGACAAGGAGACGACTACCGGCTTCTCGACGCGCGTGAAATCCAACAGATTCCTCACGGTTGCGCTCGCCCGCTCGACTTGGCTCACGACGTCGGCCAGCATCTTCAGCTTCTGGTCGTCGGTGTAGTGGTTCAGACCTTCGTGGAGCGCCTCGGCGTTGAGGCTAATGTTGTTGAGGGGATTGTTGAGTTCGTGAGCAATGCCGGCGGTCAGGGTTCCCACCGCAGCCATGCGGCTGTGACGGGCGAGTTGAGCCTCGCGATCTTTCAGCCGGAACAACATGCGATTGATGGCGACGGCAAGCCGCGAGAACTCGTCGCGATAGCGGCGCGCCGGTAGAATCGGCGAGAAGTCGCCCGCCGCAATCCGTTCCGTGTAGCCGGCAAACCGGCGCAACGGATTGGAGACCTGGCGGGTCAGCGTGAAGGTGACCACGGCCATGGCGAGCATGATGAACAGAAGCGAACTGGCCGCCACAATCCACGAGGTGCGAATGGCGGTGCGGAGACGAAGCCTTTCCCGCTCCAGCAGATCGGTGGCATCGGCGATGAGCTGCGCGCCGTGCCGCCTGAGTTCCTTTTCGACCTGGGTGCGTTCGTCCTGCGAAGCAGCGCTGGGCTGTCTCGACAACTCGGCCAGGCGCTCGAGCGAGCGGTCGTATTGCTCGAGGTTCTCTTCCATGCGCTCGAACACCTGCGGGCCGGTGACTTCGACCATGCTGGCCTTGATGCTGTGCAGCTGATTGTGCGCCGCTTGCACTTGCGTGAGCGCGTCGTCCAGGCCGGTCCCGTAGAGAAGGTAGTTTTTTTCATAACGCCGGGTGTTCTCGACCTCCAGCGCATAGGTGCTCGCCTTGTCGAGAAACTCCTGCAGCGTGCCGACTCTTGAGACCAGCACCATCGAGGCGACCACGACTCCGGCGACCAGCAAAAAGCACAGCAACATGCTCATGCCGATGCGCAGGCTCATGGAGATATTCGGGCGATCGGCGAGGGCCCGCTCCGCGTCGGCGAGCAGCCGCCGGTCTTCGTCGGCCAGGCTGGCCACGCCGGCGGCCGGCAGCGGCACGGCATTCGAGTTTCGCGGTTCCGGCGCTTGGGAGGTGAGTGGCGTCATCATCATCCCTGGGCTCCAACTTCCTGGACTCTAACTCCGAGGTCCCGAACGCGAGACTCGACACTATTGCCGGGCGGGTTGGTACGCTGGGGCGGCTTGCTGTGGAGAATATCCATCGCTGCACAACCAACTGGCGGAGCGCTCGGGCACACACGATGGCACCGTAGCAGGTTTAACACATGGCAGAACGACCTTCCGTGACCTGTGTCACGGTGCGCGGGGCGTGGCTCCGGCCTGCGCGCGGACAGCACGGAGTCGAGAAAGATGAGAGATGTGAACTGCCGCTTTCGGCTACTCAACCCAGTGAAGGCGGGCAGGAGTGAGGAGCAGCAAGGTGCAGATTCGCCTTTGCATTCGTAGCTAGCAATGATAGCATTGACAGCATGGCGACATTAACCATCCGGCAACTTGACGAGAAAACCAAAACCCGTCTGCGGGTCCGTGCCGCCCATCACGGACGTTCGATGGAGGAGGAGGCCAGGGAGATTTTGCGCTCGGCTCTAACCGCTTCCTCACCGGCAAAAGGAAACTTGGCGGAGGCCATCCACCGGCGATTTGCTGCGTTAGGCGGACTCGAATTCGAGTTGCCACGACGCGACGCTATCCGTCAAGCCCCAGGGTTTGGCGAATGATTATCCTCGACACGAATGTTATCTCAGAGCTCATGAGGCCCAAGCCCTCGGCCCGGGTTGTGGTATGGGTTGCCAAACAGAGAGCAACAGAACTCTTTACGACGTCCATCACCGAGGCGGAGATCTTTTATGGAATTGAGCTGCTCGCCAAAGGGAAGCGCCGAGAGGGACTGCTGGCAGCCGCAGAAGCCATGTTTACCGAAGATTTGGCGGGCCGCGTTTTCGGGTTTGAGAGCGAGACCGCGCGAGCGTTTTCCAAGATTGCCGCTCACCGCCGCGCGCTCGGCAGGCCCATCCGCCACGCAGATGCACAGATCGCGGCCATTGCCCAAGTGCGAGGGGCCAGGCTCGCAACGCGCAATATCGCAGACTTCGAGGACTGCGGTCTCGATGTCGTAGACCCCTGGAATGGTTCGTGAGCCGCTGGGATGGAGCCATCCAGCCGGACGGGGACGCCCGGCTCTCCACCAACAAGGTTAGAGCAACACGAAGCCACCAGGTTACGTCGCCTGCATCAGCCCCGGATCATTAGCCAGTAACTTCCCAATTCGCCGATCGGCAAGCTGGGCGCGGCGGTAACCTTTGGTGCCGTAGACCACCAAAATCACACTCAGCAATACCAGCGCTGCATCAAAGACGCTCCATCGCGAGACTCCAAAGTAGCGGAAGAGCGCCAGGCCGATGGCGAGAAACGCGAGCCCGGTCCGAATCATAGCCAGGTAAGTTCTTCCCCGGGCGAGTTCCGTTCTCTGGAGCGACAGGCGGGTCCGGGTTAATGCCCGCGTCGTCCGCTCAGCCGCCAGATCGTTTCGCTCTTGTGCCAAGTCCGTCCTGGCCTGGGACAAGACGTTGCGCTGTTCCGCCAGCGAGGTTCTGGTTCGGGCGAGGTCCGTTCTCATCGCGGCCAGCTTGGACCGCTGCCGGGCGAGTTCGGTCCGGTTGAGCGCGAGTTCCGTTCTCTGCTCCGCCATGGCGGTGCGTTCGCGGCCGAGATCGGTGCGGATGTGCGCCAGCTCCGTGCTGCGAGTGGAAAGCTTGGTCTGCACTCGCGTAAGGGAGGTTCTCTCCCGCGCCATCGCCGTCTGGTCCTCGGTGTACTTCGCGGTGGCCGAGGAAAACTGCAGCAGATTGGAGGTGGTGTCGGTGCGCCGTTTCGCCATCTCGTTCTGTTCCTCGATCAGTTCGACTTGCTTCTCATCGAAGTCGAGTCCTCGGGCGAGCAGCCCCTTGATCTCAATCAAAACTTCCGGCGATTGGGGTTCGAGTTCCGTGTGATTCATCTCTGGCCTCCCTGGTTACTAATTCGTTATGAAGTCAAGTCGAACGGAGGAGCGTACCCCTCCTTGTACTGCACATCCGTTACCCCGGAGACCGTCCTGACAGTTTCCAGAACCGCGGCGCGATCCGCGTCCTCCAGGTAAGGGCCCTCCAAGGTGACGCACCCGCCCTCCGCGGTCGCTCCCACCTCCAGTTCGAACGTCCTGGGGTTATCAATCAGAGCCGCGAGAACACAGGCGCAGAGGTAACGGCTCTCGACGGCTGCCACGGATTCGGGTGTGGGCTTGAACTCGCTCTGCTGCGCGAGACTCAGCAACATGCTGCAGGCCGTGGGGAAGGAAACGCGCTCCAGGTTGATACAAAGGTCGAACAGTTCGGGATCTTTAAGGCTCTTTCCGTACATAAAGCGGGTCCAGCGGCTGCGCTCCTCGTCGACTTGGTGGATGCGCTCGCGAGCCTGCTCCTCGCTGACCCCTCCCTGCTTCATCAGCATTTCGATTCGCAGCTGTATCGGTGCCAGAATCCTCACCCGTGCGGCGTGCGAAATTCCCGGGAGCAAGAGATGTCCGGAGTAGCCGAAATACGCAACGTCGCCGTGGCGCACATATTCGAGAAGGGCCCGTTGCATGAGGATTTTGTACGGCCGCCGCAACGCGCTGAGCCGGCTATAGTCCTGCGCCGCTCGGGCCATGCTGGTGACGACCTGGTTCGCCAGGTCACCGTGGGTGTTGACCACCGCCGTCAGATCTTCCCGTGTCAAGCACCGCGTTCCCGTTCGCGAAAGGCATTGACTGATGAGTTGACCGCCGGAAAAGGAACCCCGTGATATCAGGAGCAGCGCCATATCGATTTACCTCGCGCGTAGTCGTAACCCAGCCATGCTCACACCCGAATGGGAGGCGCCAGTCGTTCAATGTTTACGGAAACAACACCGGAGGCAGCCGACGCCACCCGTTTGACTTCATCGATCTGGGCCGTGATCGCGACCTTGCCCTGGATTGTGACCGCTCCGTCGTGCGCCACCACCTCGAGTTCGAGATCCGACGTGGAGCGGTTGATCGCCAAATCGGCCCGGACCCGGCTGGCGATGGCCAGGTCGTCCATTCTGCGCTGACTCTCCGCCGTGAACTCGAAACGCGGCCCGAGCACAATCGAGGAGATCACGCGGCAAGCTTCTTCTATATCCACGTGCTCAAGGTTGATCACCAGGTCGTAGAGAGCGGGATCTTCCCAGTCCACGCCATAGAGAAACCGGGTCCACTTACGCCGCTCTTCATCCACCTTTACGATGTAAGCAATGGCATCTCTGCGGCTGTAGCGCAGCCGTTCCTGCAGCATCTCGATACGGCGCTCGATAGGAGCGACGATCCGGGTCCGCAGGATGGGCTGTCCGCCTCCGAGCAACAAGTGGCCCGCCAAGCCGTGATAGATCACCTTTCCCGTTCGCACTTCCTCGGCCAGGGATGCCTGCATCAGGGCCAGATAGAGATAGCGCTTATGCTTGAAACGGTCGAGGAATCCGGGAGGTTTCTGCAGCGCTTCCCTGAGATCGTCTTGCGACACTCCATAGGCGGCGGCCCGCTCGACGATCACATCGCGATCCAGGCAGCGATAACCCAGTTTTCGGGCCAGGCATTCCGCCAGAATCTTGCCGCCACTGAACGAGCCCCGAGAAATGGTGATAACCGACATAGTAGATGCCCCCGCTTTCCAAGTTCGGAAAAAGGTTTGGAAAATGCTGTTTGGACTCTCTTGCGCCCTGGGGTAACAGTGTGTGTCCCGGATGTTCAAGACATCAGGACGCATCAAGAACTATGACAGCGGAGGAGGCCGTATGAATCCAGGTAAAGCCACGTGACCGGGCCGACGTGGAGCAATGTCGTCTATGGAAACTGCAGCGTAAAGCTTCGGGGCCGGAGCGGGCAGTGGAGAAAAGGAGGCGTCGGATGGCGTTACGGCCCGCACGGATACGACCACTTGCCGGAACCGGCTCGCGTGCGCTCTCGCCTTCAGCCGATCATAATCGTCAGCAAAAGCCTTGATGGACCGCTGGTGGGGCTCAAAAAGACAGAGCCGGCTGCTGAGCGCCAGGAGAAACACGGCCACGCACAAGGCGACTACCAATCTCCGGCTCCGGAATAGCCCGCACCGTTCGCAAACCAGTTCGCAAACCATCGACACCCACGCCAACAACGGACACGCCAACGACCCGACGCGCTAAAGTCAGTATTGAAGCACAATTCCAGCCGCCCCCAAAGTGGAGTGCAGCCGCACGCCAGTATGTCCTACACCCGGTCAGCCCGCCGTGATTATAGTCACCGTGATCGGTGACAGCCCGGAGCGAGACTCGTCTGCGATCGTGTGCCTCCAAGGCCGAGGCCAAGCCGGGACCAGCGAGGACCCGACCCTCCGAGAAGCTGGTTTGATCAATGGTTTTGGGAAGGGCACGGCTTCAGCCGTGCCGCCCAGGGCCAATAAACATGCGGGCTTTAGCCCCTGAGGGATGTGCCTTCCGGGTTGAAAGGCATTGTGAAAACAGTTCGAGAAGGCTGGGCGGCGCGGTTGCCGGTCATCTACGAGAACTCGTGCGGAAACTTATGCCCGGAACGCACGTTCACTGGTGACGTTGGTCACGGTGAACTTGAGGGCCAAAGGCGCACCATTTCACGAGAATGGTTATCCGCCGCCCGGTAGTTGGCGGTGTGTAATTCGATAACCGTCAGCGGGTTGCGCCATGCAACTTATCTGTGTATCGCGAGGCAGCTACAGCTGCGGCAAGGCTTTCGCCGAGAGCCTGGCGCGGAAGTTGGGATGTGCCTGCATCGGCCGGGAAGAACTGCTGGAAAGGGCTACCATCGCCGGCATTGCCGCGGGAAAGCTGGAGATGGCGTGCGTCAATCCACGCGGGCTGAACGAGCGCATGATGCTGGAACGGGAGCACTACCAGGCGTTCGTCACCAGTGCGCTCGCCGAGATGGCACTCTCCGGCCCGCTCGTGTATCACGGGCTGACGGGCCATATGCTGTTCAAGGGTGTCCCGCACGTCTTGCGTCTCCGGGTTGTGGCCGACATGGAGACCCGCATCAAGTCGGTGACCAACCGGCTCGGCCTGGATCGCGCGAAAGCCAAGAAATACATCGACGAACTCGAAGAGGACCGCCGCAAATGGGTGCGGACATTCTACAACATCGACTGGGAGCAATCGCGCAGCTACGACTTCCTGATCAACGTGGAGCACGCCAACGTGGAGAACGTGGCGTCGGCATTCTGCGCGGTGGCGCAGCTTCCTGAGTTTCACGAAACGCCAGCGGCGCGCGTTGCCTTGGAGAACCTGCTGCTGGCAAGCCGCTGCCGTGTGGCCCTCGCCGAGGACGACCGCACTTACTATGCTAGTTTCCAGGTGCAGGCGGACCGCGGGAGCGTGTCGGTTTCCTATCTGCCACGCCACCTGAAAGTGGCCGAGTCGATCACCCCGGTGTTGCAAAAGGTCCCTGGTGCGCATCAGATTTTCGCCACCATGGCGGCGAGCCGGATCCTGTGGATCCAGGAACACTTCACTCCCACGGGCGAGACTTTTCAACACGTCGTCGAGGTAGCGAAGAAATGGGGCGCCGCGGTGGAACTGCTGCGGCTGGAACCGGCCGAGACGCCGCTGGTCGTCGAACAAGCGACGGCCGCCCAAGTCGGGGCCGCTCCCGCCGCGACGCGGGGAACCGGGGGCATCGAGGACGATGTGCCGGCAGACACCCAGTCGAGCCGGCTGCGCGAGGGTGGCGTGGAGGAAACCTTCAACGAACTGGTGAAGCTGGGCAAGGCTGGTGGCCGGATGGTGGTGCAAGGCAGTGTCAACAACCTGTCCAGCGCGATCGACCGCTCCATCTCCTACAGCCTGGTGGTGATTGGAGAAGTCTTTCTCGACAAAGGGAAGGCCGCGCGCACCCGGCTGAGTCGTGAGCTGACGACCACCTTGCAGGAGCGATTGCGGGGAGTTTCCGTGGTGCAAGCGGAAGAGATGCAAGAGCGCTATCTGTTTGGCGCCAAGCAATTGGTCACCATGCTGCTGTGCGCGGCGCTGACCGCGGTGATCTACGCGGTGGTTTTCACCCATCAACGGGCGGTGCTCGACTTCCTGACGCGGCCGGAGATGGCGTGGCGGCTGACGGCATGCGCTGCTGTGGCGCTGTTCGTTCCTTTCGTGGCGTATTTTTTCGGCGAAGCCGTGCACTCTCTGCTGAAGTTGATCAAGATGGAATAGCGGAATGACCAGATAGCGGATCGGGGCGCGCTCCGTCAACCCGAGCGGCGCCGGGAAACGGGAAGGCCGCATGAATTTATTTCCATATGCGCTAAACGCATCGACGATGTTGCAAGTGGTGTTGCTGGGACTCATCGGCGGCATCCTGAGCGGGTTCATCGGCAGCGGCGGAGCGTTTTTCATGACCCCAGGCATGATGAACCTGGGAGTGCCGGGCGTCATCGCCGTGGGTTCCAACATCACTCACAAATTCGGCAAGGCGCTGGTCGGCTCCCGCCGGCACAGTGAAATGGGCAACGTCGACAAGAAAATGGCCGCGTTCATGCTCTTCACCGCCGCCATAGGCATCCGTTTTGCGGTGTGGGTCAACACCGTACTGATTGCCGGGCACACTTTGGGTGGCGCCGCTCGCAAGGAAACGGCGGTTAACCTTTATATCAGCGCGGTGTTTGTTTCGATCCTGGCCATCGTGTCCGTTTCCATGCTGCGCGACATCATCGGTTCGTCGAAAAGCGATGTGGCGGGGCCGTCACGGCGCATCTCCGACTATCTCAACCGCCTGAAGCTGCCTCCCATGATCCATTTCCCCGTGGCCGATGTGAGCGTGTCGCTCTGGATCGTGCTCGCGGTTGGACTCCTCACCGGCTACCTGGCAGGCACGATCGGCGTGGGCGGATTCGTCGGCGTGCCCGCCATGATCTATGTGTTCGGCATGCCCTCGGCGGTGGCCGCGGGTACGGAATTGTATCTCGCGGTATTCATGGGAGGCTGGGGAGCACTGAACTATGTGTTTGAAGGCAAGGTCGACATACGCCTGACCCTGTTGCTCTACGTGGGATCGCTGATCGGAGTGTACATCGGCGCTTACGGCACGAAGGTCGTCAAAGAGGTGATGATCCGGCTGGTGACCTGTGTGATCATCTTGTTCTGTGTGATTTCCCGGATCATCGCGGCCCCCACCTACCTGCGACAGCTCGGCTGGGTCAAGTTGAATCCTGCCCTGGACACGTATTTCAATGGAACCAGCAAAGCGCTGCTCTTCGTCAGCGGCCTCGCCGGGGCGGGAATCATTCTGGTCGAGGTGGTGCGCGCTTACGTGCGGCGACGGAAGATGTATGCCACCATTGTCGTGGAACCGGAGTTAAAAGAAGCTAAAACGCCGGCTTGAAGCGCCGGCATGAAAAGATTCGTATCAGGGTATGCCTTCAGGCATACCGTAAGTACCGTGTTATGAATGCGCCTTTAGGCGCTGCTTTTGGCCGCTGGAGTTTCGCACGGCCCCTAAAAGGGGCGTCCGATTTTGACGAACTCAGGGTATCGTTAAAGCGATACCCTGATACGAAATTTGGGTTTTCCGATGAGCGAGAGACTGCGCATTCTACTTGTCGATGACGAGGAAATCGTGAACAAGCGGCTCCGGCCGGCTCTGGAGAGAGACGGGTACGAGGTGGAGTCGCAGATGGTGGGAAAGAACGCGCTGGCCAGCATCGCCGCCAAAGAGTTCGACGTGGTGGTGACCGACATGCGCATCGACGAGGTAAACGGGCTGCACGTGCTGGAGGCGGCCCGCAAGAAGTCGGCCCGAACCAAGGTCGTGCTCATCACCGGCTACGCGACCATGGAACTGGCGCGCGAGGCGGTGTCAAAAGGCGCGTTCGAAGTCCTCGCCAAGCCCTTCAAGCCGCAAGACCTGCGCGACGCCATTAGCCGCGCGACGGCTGCGGCCAAACCCGCCTAGCTCCGTCACCAACCGCGTCACTGCGGCCCGCGCTTCTCGATCTCTTCCTTCATCGCGCCGAAGTCCACGGGAAAGCTGGTCACTGGCAGTTGCACGGAGAACGTCGCACCTTTGCCCACTTCCGTTTCTACTGTCAATTCGCCGCCGTGCCGGCTCAAGATGCCTTTGCAGATCGATAGTCCCAGCCCCACGCCTTTCCCCTTGGGCTTGGTGGTAAAGAAGGGGTCGAAGATCGAGGGCAGGATGTGACTGGGAATTCCCGTCCCGTGGTCCTGGACTCGAATCTCGACGAAGTTCTCGTCCTTGGCGCGGTCGACGGAGACTTCGATGGTGCCTCCTTTGGGAGAAGCGTCCACGGCATTGAGCACGAGATTCAGAACTACCTGCGAGAGTTGCTGGGAGTCGCCGTGTACCAAGGGTAGATGAGGCGCCACCTCCAGCGTGGCGCGCACACCTTTCAGATGAAGCTGGTTGTGCGACAGGGCCAGCGTCTGCTTGACCACCTCGGCGAGATCGAGCGGTTCGACTTTGCTCTCGCTCTGACGGGTGAAGTCGAGCAGGGCGCCGACGATCTTCTTGGTGCGCCCGGCCTCGTGAATGATGTCGGTGATCATTTCGTGGCGTTCCGCATCGGGGAGGCTGGCATAGTCCTCGAGCAGCAGGTGGCTGGTGAGGGTAATGTTGTTGATGGGATTGTTGAGCTCGTGAGCGACGCCGGCGGTGAGGGTGCCGACCGCGCGCAGTTTGTGGGATTCCACCAGGACGCTCTCGCGGCGGCCCAACTCTTCGACCATGTGGTTGATGGCGATGGCGAGCGCGGAGAATTCGTCGCGATAGCGGCGGCGCGGCAGGATCGGGCTATAGTCGCCGCGGGCGATGCGGCCCAGGTACTCCATGTAGCGGCCGATCGGATCCACGATGCGGCGGATCAGCATGTAACTCATGACCACCATGTAGAGCAGCAGAAAGATCAGCAGGTAGAGTTGTACATGGCGGGAGAACGAGATCATCCTCTCCAGTTCTTTCCGTTCCTTCTCAACCAGATCGGTGGCGAAGGTGACGATGTCGCGGCCGTTTTTGCGGACGTCAACCTCGGCGTTGCGGATCTGCTCGAGTCCGGCGGGATCCTCGCGCCGGATGGAAGAGAGGCTGGTGAGCCGATCTTCGTAGGCTTCGAGGCTGGCGCCGATCTGGTTGGCGGCCGCCGGGCCGACGATTCCTCCGAAACCATCCGCGTTCTCGCGCAAGATGCGCCGGGCCGAGTGCGCCTGCTCGAGGGCGTCGTCGAGGTTGGTGCCGTGCAGAAAGAAGTTCTTTTCAAAGCGCCGGGCCTGGTCGATTTCGAACTGGAACTTGCTGGTGACCTCGTAGAGATGGATCTCGCGTTCGACCCGCGAAGTGGTAGCGGAAGTCAGAAGACCGATGGCCAGGACAATGGCGAAAAGAAAGAAGACACTGAAATAAACCTGCAAGCGGATGCTGAAAACGGGCCGTTCCTTGAGCGCTTTCTCGGCAGCCTGAATTTCGGGCTCGGGCTTACTCATGGGAAACTCCCGCAGGGGCCGTTCCCGCCGCTTGATCCAGAGGGATGCCCAACTCGGCGGCGGCGCGTGCTACGACCGAGCGCAGATCGTCGGGGGTAAAGGGCTTGGCAATGAAATCGAAAGCGCCCTTCTCCATCGCATCGCGGGCCATGGACATCATGGCATAGCCGGTGATCATGACGACTTTGGCCCGGGGAAATCGCTGCCGCACGCGCTCCAGCACCTGGAGGCCGTCGATGTCGCCCATGACGATGTCGGAGATGACGACGTCGAATTCTTTTTCGTCGAGGCGGCGAAACGCGAGGGCGGGATCGTCGTAGGCTTCGACCTCGCAGCCCATCTTGCTGAGCGCCAGTTTCAGACGCTTGCCCACGATCGGCTCATCGTCGAGCACCAGGACCTGGAGTTTTGCCATCGGGTGTTCTCCCTGACGCCCCAGTCTGCGTCGAGGCGGAGGAATATGCAACCCGAGTCAGTGGTCAGTGGTCAGTTGTCAGTAAGTGCTTTTGCTGACATTTGCCTCAATCCGGGTCCGGGGCGCTTGGCCAGGGTTCAAAGGCTTCAACCACAGAGGGCACAGAGGATCACAGAGGAAACCGGCGACTCGCAGATGTCGATCTGTTTTGATGTTACGGCCAGGTCATTACCATGGGTCGAACCGGTTGACTTTTCCGGAGCAACTCCAAGTATAATCAGCCCAGATGTGGGGGAGATCTGATCTGCTTCGTGGCGAAAAGAGCCGGTTTTCGGTCCGGCATGTAGTCGTGTTGCTCGCCATCTTCGCGATTTGCGTCAGTGTTACGACCCGCATGTTCCACCATTTCGATTTCGACCATTCCAGCGTTCATGCCGATCCGTCGCGTGGCATGCGGCAGCATCTGGACGCGGATGCATTTGTTGTGACGCGCCCCGTCTCGACCGCTGGCACCATGCTGCTCCCGGTCGCAGCACCCCACGCTCCGCCCGTCGACGTGCAGATCCCAACGCTCGAGCTCACGGAATCTCTCTACAATCGTCCTCCTCCCTCGATTTCCCTCCTGTAACTGGCCGCCAAATCAATCCATTGCTTCTGAACGCGTGCCAGGCGCTGCCACTTGCAGTAGCGCGCGAAACATTGCCCGCGGAATTTCTCCCTTTGCCATCGGGCAAGGGATTTTTCAATAACTGGGATTGGAGAAAGTAGATGCGATTCAAGCGAAGTTACTTCGTCGTCATCGCCGCTGTGATCACGGTGGTTGGCTGGCTGCTTATCGAGTTTCCCGGGCACAGGGCGCGGGCGAGCCGAGAAGACCCGTCGATGGTCCCTACGGTCGCAGTGGCGTTAGCTAGCCGGGGCCCAATCCGCAGTTCCATCACCTTGTCAGGCGCCTTCCGGCCGTATCAGGAAGTCGACGTCCACGCCAAAGTTGCCGGCTATATCCGGCGCATCTACGTCGACGTGGGCGACAAGGTGCAAGATAAACAGACGCTGGCCATTCTGGAAGTTCCCGAACTGAATGCGCAAGTTGCCGGTGCGAATGCCGACATCCGGCGCAGCGAGGATGCGATCCGCCGGGCGGAACATGATGTGAAACGAGCGGAGTCAACTTACACCGCGTACCATGCCGCATATACGCGGCTGAAGCAAGCGTCGGCGGCTCGCCCGGGTCTAATTGCCGAACAGGAACTCGACGATTCGATGGCCCACGATCATGAGGCCGAAGCGCAAGTAGGCAGCGCTCGCGCCGCGCTGGCGGAAGCACAAAGCCGGCTTTCCATGGCCAACGCCACGATGGATCGCTACGCCTCGCTCCAAGCGTACTCCCGCATTACGGCTCCCTTCAGTGGAGTGGTAACCAAGCGCTACGCGGATACGGGCGCGCTCATCCAAGCCGGCACCGCATCGGATACGCAATCCATGCCGGTCGTAAGGCTGGCGGAATGGTCGCGGTTGCGTCTGGTGGTCCCAGTTCCTGAGTCTGCCGTTCCCGATCTGCAGCTTGGACAAGCCATCGATGTGGCCGTTCCGGCTCTAGGCCGCACCTTCAAGGGGAAGGTGGCGCGCTTCGCCGATTCGCTCAACGAAGATACCCGCACCATGCATACCGAGATCGACGTCGAGAATAAGAACGATACGCTGGTGGGGGGCATGTACGCGGAAACGACCCTGGTGTTGCACCAGAAAGACAGTGTCCTTACCGTGCCGATTCAAGCGGTAAAACGCACCGGCACGAACGGCAGCGTTTTCGTGGTGGACAAGTCGGGCACCGTCGGCGAACGTTCCATCAAGCTGGGAGTGGATAGCGGCGCGCGCATCGAGGTGATCTCCGGGGTTAGCGATGGCGACCAGGTCATCGTCGGCAACCTCAACGCAGTGCAAACGGGACAGCGGGTTCGGCCAAAACTGGTTGCCCAAAACACCGCAGCGGAGGGCCAATACTAATGTCCAGCTTCGCCATCCGCTACCCCTACTTCATTATTGTTGGCTGCCTCATCGTCGCCATTGTCGGCGGAGTCACCCTGGTGCGAATGCCAGTCGACCTGTTTCCTCCGATCAACATTCCCGTGGTCGTGGTGGCGACGTTCTATTCCGGCATGCCCCCCGAGCAGATCGAAACCGATATCACCGGACGGTTTGAGCGTTTCTTTACCCTCGGCAGCAACATCGATCACATTGAATCGCGCTCTCTACCGGGCGTGAGCCTGATCAAAATCTATTTTCAGCCGGGCACCGATCCGGACGCCGATCTCAGCGAGGTTTCCAATCTCGCCATGGCCGATCTCCGCAAACTGCCACCCGGAACCCTTCCGCCGGTGGTGCTCAAGTTCGATGCGTCCAGCTTGCCGGTATGCCTGATCACCTTGAAGGGGCAGGGGCTCAATGAAACGAGGCTCCGTGACCTGGGACAATACGACGTTCGCAATCAGGTCGCCAATGTTCCCGGCGCTTCCGTGCCGCAGCCCTTCGGAGGCCGCTACCGGCAGATCATGGTCTACGTGGATCCGCTCAAGCTGGAAGCTCGCCAGCTTAGCGTCATGGATGTGGTTCGCACCGTCAATGACAGCAACCTGATTCTCCCCGCGGGCGACGTCCGCATCGGGCCGATCGACTACAACCTCTACACCAATAGCCAACTGCCGACGACCGGCGAAATCAACCGTCTCCCCCTGAAGACTGTGGATGGCTCATCGGTCCTGGTCCAGGACATCGGCAAAGCCATGGATGCCCACGAAATCCAGACCAACGTGGTACGAGTGGACGGCCAGAGTTCGGTGTACTTGCCAATTTTGAAACAGGGAGGCGACACCAACACGATCGCGGTGGTCAACGGCATCAAGGAGGCGGTTGCCAATCTTACGGATGTGCCCAAGGAGCTGGTAGCAAAGGTGGTATTCGATCAGTCGATCTTCGTGAAGAAGGCGATTGAAAACCTGCTGCACGAGGGCGGGATTGGATTGATCTTGACGGGCCTGATGATCCTGCTGTTCCTCGGGAGCGTGCGAGCGACGGCGGCGGTATTCCTGTCGATTCCGCTTTCGGCCCTGGCCGCGTTCATGGCCATCAGCGCCGGCGGCGGTACCGTCAACACGATGGTGCTCGGAGGGCTCGCGCTCGCGTTCTCTCGTCTGATCGACAACTCGGTGGTGGTGTTAGAGAACATTTTCCGCCATCTCGAAATGGGCGAACCGCCAGCCGTTGCGGCCGAGAAGGGCGGACAGGAAGTTTCGCTTGCCGTTTTGGCAGCCACGCTAGCGACCGCCGTCGTTTTCTTCCCGGTAGTCTTCTTGAGTGGCGTGAGCCGCTTTCTTTTTACCGCGCTAGCCTCGGCCGTGGTGCTTTCGCTCGCGGCGTCGTACCTGGTCGCCATGACGGTGGTGCCGCTGTTCTGTTCCCGGCTGATCAAGGGAGGACACATCGTCCACGAGCACAAGG
Source organism: Terriglobales bacterium (assembly GCA_049697355.1). Taxonomy (GTDB): domain Bacteria; phylum Acidobacteriota; class Terriglobia; order Terriglobales; family Acidobacteriaceae; genus Acidiflorens. Next base: position 79 of record JBAVVP010000206.1, on the reverse strand, counting down.
TGAGCGCATCGTTTTACGGCAGAGTCATCACACTTTTCAATCGATACTTTGAAAAGATGGTTCACCGCTACGATCACAC
>JBAVVP010000205.1:0-3093 GCA_049697355.1 Terriglobales bacterium | reverse complement strand
GCTTGCACCTTGCTCATACCACAATACTGCGTTGGGTGCAGCGGATGCACCGGAGTTCATCAAACGCTGGAATCGTTTTGGCCGGCCCGCTGGTCGCTCCTGGCGCGTCGATGAGACCTATAGCAAGGTGCCTGGCCAATGGACGTACCTCTATCGAGCCGTGGACAAGTGTGGACAGACAATCGACTGTATCCGTCAGAGCATTACACCTGTTTTTGTATAGCGGTTCTGTGTTGGACTGGGGTCATGAGCGATGAAATGGTGGGATTGGTGCAGCGGCGTCGTCGGCGGAGCCGTGAGGAAGCGGAGCAGTTGGTTCGCGAGTATGAGTCGAGCGGCTTAACACGGCAGGCGTTCTGCGCTGGCCGCGGAATGTCGATGACGACACTGGACAAGTACCGGCGGCGTGACTGCCGTGTGGCCCAGAGCCGAGCAGGACGACTGGTGCCGGTGGAGGTGTTGAGCGGCATACCGGCTGCGGCAACCGGCGGCGGTGCGCTGTGGGTGGAATTGGGGAACGGGCGACGGATTGGGGTGGGCAGCGGATTCGACGCGGCAGCCTTGCGGCGTCTGCTTCAAGTTGTGGAACAGGCGTAGGACGATGTTTGGCTTTGGGCCGGCGACGCGGATCTATGTGGCGACTGGGGCAACCGACATGAGAAAGGGTTTCAACGGCTTATACGGTCTTGTGCGCGATCGTCTGGGCTGCGCTCCGGAAAGCGGCCACGTTTTCCTCTTCACGAATGCACGACGGAATCGCCTGAAGCTCCTGGTATATGACCATAGCGGGCTATGGGTGTGCGCGAAAAAATTGGACGGCGGATGTTTTCACTGGCCGGGCAAAGACATAACAGCGGAGAAGATCGTGTTGAGTCACGAGGAATTGGCACTGTTGCTGGGCGGCATTGATCTGGAGCAGACGCGGCGGAGAAAATGGTATCGCAAACCACTCGCCGAAGAACCAGATAAGTTACGGATACCCGCATAAACATTGCACATTCCGCTCACTTATCCACAAGAAATCATGTTATTCAAGAGACATCGTGAGTACGCCGCCGCAGCCGACTCTTCCGCCGCACTCGGAAGCCTTCCTGGCGGAGATCAACGCTCAATTGAAACAGCAATTGGATGTGGCAACCAAGGAGCTGGAGTATGCGCGGCTCAAGATTCAGGTGCTGGAAGAGCATCTGCGTCTGCGGCGGATCGCCAAATACGGACCGGGCAGTGAAAAGCTGAGTAATCTGCAACTGCAGTTACTCGAGGAAGAGCCGGCCGTCTCGAACCAGGAAGTTCAGGCGGAGAGCGAGCGCGAGGCGTTGTCGGCGCCGGACGGCGAGAAGAAGAAGCAGCGGCGCGCGCATCCCGGCCGGCAGGCCCTTCCCGCGGATCTGCCGCGCGTGGAGAAGATCATCGCTTGCACCCCCGAGCAGTGCGTGTGCGGAAAGTGCAGCGCCGAAACGAAAGTGATCGGCTATGACGAGAGCGAAGTGCTGAACGTCAAGCCGGCCGAGTATTACGTCGAGGTCATCAAGCGCGAGAAGCGCGCCTGCAAGCAGTGCGAAGAGCAGGGTGTAGCCATGGCGCCGCTTCCACCGCGCATCATAGACAAGAGCCTGGTTGCCGACGAGGTGATTATCGACACCATCGTCAGTAAGTATGCCAATCACTGCCCACTCTATCGTCAGAGCGTCATCCTGCTGCGCGATGCGGGCATCGATATCACGCGGGCCACGATGTGCGGCTGGATGATGACGGTCGGCGAGATGCTCTCCCCGGTGGTCGGCGCCATGCGCAAGGAATTGTTGGCCACGAATTACCTCCAGGCTGACGAGACGCCAGTCGATGTGCAAACGCACGACAAGCGCGGCAAGAACCATCAAGCCTATCTCTGGCAGTACGGAACGCCGGGCGGTGGGGCGGTCTTCGATTTTCGCATGAGCCGCGGACGCGAAGGGCCGAAGCTGTTCCTCGGCGCCTTCGCGGGCATTCTCCAAACAGACGATTACATAGCATACGAGCGCGGCATCGGCGGACCCGGAATGGTGCACGCCTGCTGCTGGAGCCATGCTCGAAGGCACTTTGTGGATGCGGTCAAACTCAACAAGCAGGACGCCGGTTCGATTCGCGCGGTCGAGCTGATGGACAAGTTGTTTCTGATCGACGCCCAGGCACGCGAGGAGAAGATGGATCACGCCGCACGTCATCTTCTACGCCAGGAGAACGCTCCTCCACTGCTCGACGAAATCCGGGAACACATCCTGGCCACGAGCAAAACCGTGCTGCCCCGCAGCAAGGCGGGCCAGGCCTGCAACTACACGCTGGCGCTATGGAAGAAGCTGACCTGCTTCCTCGACCACCCGCAACTGGAACTCAGCAAGGCGATGGTTTCATATTGCACCTCATTGGTTGGTTCAGGTGGGCCGGTATTTGTTGTACGTTGATTGGTGCAGACTGGCTCTCAACGCGTCGATGTTTTTGGGCGGTCCGTAAAGGCAACGGCTTTGGTTTCCGTGAGATTTGCGGGGCAACAAGCCATCTTGGCGCCAACGCCTGATTGTACTTTGCGAAACCCCGAGGCGGTGCCTAAGTTCTTCGGTGGTTCCGAACCCTTGCTCCTGCAATCGCTGCCGCCGGCTCTTGAGCTTATATTTATCGCGTAGCCATACCACTCTATCAAGGGTGTAGGGAATTTGCCGGTAAGTGCGGTACCCGCGTTCGTTCAGGATCGCCGTGATCTCAACTTCGGAGTGCGTGTCGAGAAGCTCATCGATGATAGAGATGATGGCCGCAGGAGTTTTACGAAGCATCCATGCAGGCAACCCCACTGGTACGGTGAGAGAGCGCGTAGCGCCGCCACGAAGTCGCACGTGAGCGGTGATGACGTCGGCCTTAATCAAAGTGACATCCTCGATGAGGAGTCGCACGATGCGCTTACGCTCGCGTGGCTCGACCGTGGGGTCATTCCAGACGCGAGGAAAGTCTTCGACCAACGACAGCAATTGGCGCCGTGTATGTGTGTCGATGAGGCGCCGTTCCTTCTCGGTCTGCTGTTCGTAATCTTCCTGTGCCGCAAGATGCAGACGCAGCTTGTCA
>JBAVVP010000204.1:0-5446 GCA_049697355.1 Terriglobales bacterium | reverse complement strand
GCTCTTGGCCATCGAGTTGCTGCTTTTCGAATGGAAGCCGCGAAGCCTGGTTCCGGTGGCCTTAGCCAGTGCGATGGCGGCGGTGGTGCGAAGGTATATCTTGGGATTTGGGCCCTTGTTTCCGGTGCCAGTTCACCCATTATTCATTGGACCAAAGGGACTACTCGGATGCGCCCTGGTCGGTCTGCTGGCCGGAATCCTGTCGGCCCTGCTCACCCTATCGGTGTACGCGGCCGAGGACGTCTTCCAGCGGCTGAAGCTCCACTGGATGTGGTGGCCCGCGATCGGCGGACTGGCCATAGGTTTGGGTGGTCTGGTTTTCCCGCAGGCACTCGGCGTTGGCTACGACACCATTGGCGCATTGCTTCAGGGAAACGTCACCGCGAAAGTGATTCTCGGAGTCCTGCTCGTCAAGTGGTTCATCTGGGCGGTATCGCTCGGCTCCGGCACATCGGGCGGCGTTCTGGCGCCGCTGCTGATGATGGGGGGCGCGCTCGGCGGCCTCGAAGCCATGTTTCTTCCCAATGAAGGCGCTGGTTTCTGGCCACTGATCAGTATGGGCGCCATTCTTGGCGGGACCATGCGGGCTCCGTTCACGAGCATTGTTTTTGCCTTCGAGTTGACGCACGACGCCAATGTGTTTTTGCCCCTCCTGGTGGGCAGCGTCATCGCTCACGGTTTCACGGTCCTGACTCTTCGGCGGTCCATCTTGACTGAAAAAGTTGCCCGGCGCGGCTTCCATCTCAGCCGCGAGTATGCCGTCGATCCCTTGGAAGTTCTCTTCGTACGTGAAGTCATGCGAACCAAGGTTGTGGTGTTGCCAGCCGCAAGTACGCTCGGCGATATCTGGCACTCGTTGCGGGTGGATCATCGGCAGGAGCAGCGCTTGCTCCCGGTAGTGAACGCGGAAGGACAACTTGCCGGGGTAGTAACCCGCGGGGATATCACTCACCGGATGGAGCAAAATGGAGATGCAGCCCTCGGATGGCCGATTGGTGACCTGGTGCGAACGAGCACGGTTGAAGCCTATCCCGACGAACCGCTGCGTCTGGTCGTCTATCGCATGGTTGAAAAAGGTTGCACGCGAATGCCGGTCCTCGAGCGCACCACGAGAAAATTTCTAGGTCTGGTCTCGCTCAATGATTTGCTGAAGGCGCGCTCGCGCCACCTGGAAGAAGAGAGCCGCCGCGAACGAAGTCTCAAATTTAGATTTTTCCCTGCGAAGAAAATGCAGCACGGGTAAGGGAGACTCTGCGGTGAAGAACTTCCTTTACGCCCTTAGCGAGTCCTTCGCGTACTTTGCGTTCAAGATCTTCTTACCGCAAAGCAAGAAACGGTCGAAATTCTGAAACTGCACCATTGCCCATTTTTTCCGAAACTCGCCTCCACCCCCTCTCACCAGCTAAAATAGCCCTTACCGTGGGGTAAAGAGGATGTCCCTGACCAAGCAGCAAGCTTTGGAGATGTTTCGGTCCGACGATTTGATCGGGATTGGCATGGAGGCGGACGCACTTCGCCGCAAGCTCCATCCCGAAGGCACCGTCACGTACATCATCGACCGCAACATCAATTACACCAACTTCTGCACCGAATATTGCACCTTCTGCGCATTCTATCGCCCGTTGAAAGGCCCGGCGTCGAAAGAAGGTTACATCCTCGATCTCGACACCATCTACGAAAAGATCCGCGAGACCGTGGAACTCGGCGGCACGGGCGTGCTGATGCAGGGAGGCCTGCATCCCGATCTCAAGATCGACTGGCACGAACGCATGTTGAGCGGCATCAAGCAGCGTTTCCCGAAAATTCATCTGCACTGTTACTCCGCTTCGGAGATTCTCGCGATTGCCGAGTACAGCAATCTGAGTGTGCGCGATACGATCGCGCGTCTGCGCGATTCCGGACTCGATTCGATTCCCGGCGGCGGCGCTGAGATTCTGGACGACGAAGTCCGCTACAAAATTGCGCGCCTGAAATGCCTGACTGCCGATTGGCTGGAGGTGCATCGCACCGCGCACCAGCTCGGCATGAGAACCACCGCGACCATGATGTTTGGCGTCGGCGAATCCATCGAACACCGCATCAACCACTTGCAGGTTCTTTACGATTTGCAGCAGGAGACCGGCGGGTTCACGGCGTTCATCCCGTGGAGCTTCCAGCCCGCCAACACTGCCCTCGGCGGACGCCACTGGGATGAAGCTACCGCGGTCGAGTATTTGAAGGTGCTCGCGATTTCGCGGCTCTATCTTTCGAATTTTCTGAACGTGCAGTCCAGTTGGGTGACGCAGGGGTTGAAAGTCTGCCAGATGGGTCTGCGCTTCGGCGGCAACGACGTGGGTTCAGTGATGCTGGAGGAAAACGTCGTCCGCGCCGCGGGCGTCACGAACTGCACCACCGAAGAAGAACTGCGGCGCATCATACGCGATGCGGGATTCCGTCCAGCGCAGCGCGATACGCTCTACCGGCAATGTTTCCTGAACTGAATCGCGGGAGTCGCTTCCCGTTAACTCGTAATCTAAATTTGAGTTGTCATCCTGAGCGAAGCGAAGGACCTGCTTTCTCTTGCAGCACAAGAAAGCAGGTCCTTCGCTTCGCTCAGAATCTGGGTTTATATCTCTCTGTGTTCATGACGCGCTCACTCGCCATCGCCGCCCTCCTTCTCAGCGTCATGCTGGCAAACGCGCAGCAGTCCGCGCCCGCGTCCAACGCATCCTCCATCGCCGGCACAGTGGTAAAAGAACCGGGCAGCGAGCCGCTCAAGAAGGTGCTGGTGCAGGTCGTCGCGGAAGACCAGAAGCAAGGCGGAAACTACAGCGCCACGACCGACGCCGACGGCCATTTCCGCATTGAAAACATCGCCCCCGGGCGGTACCGCCTCTTCCTGGAGAAGACCGGGTTGGTCGAGGTGAATGGGCACGGACTCAGAGCTGACGTCAACATTTTCACGGTTCAGGCCGGACATGCGGCGGAAGACCTTCTGTTTCGGATGTTACCCACCGCCATCATCAGCGGCCGCGTCACCGACGAAGATGGCGACCCGATGTCCGGGGTCAGAATTGTCGCGCAAAAAAAGAAACGCGGGAAGGCAACGCGGGAACCCGCCGGGAGCGAATCGACGAACGATCTTGGCGAATACCGTCTGGCGGGTCTGTTTCCCGGCCAGTATTGGATTGTTGCGATGCCCCCTCCGGATATGCGCGATTACGAAAAGCAGCAGGAGAAATCGCCGCAAGGGGATAACCAGAACGACGCTCAGCCCGACACCCGTTACACCACCACCTATTATCCGGGCACCTACGATGCCACGCAGGCCTCGGCGCTAACGCTGAAGGCGGGCGACGAAATGCCGGTGAACCTCACGTTGACGCCGGCGAGAACGTATCGGGTCCGCGGCATGGTTACCGGCGTTTTAGCCGGCCAGAAGGCCAACGTGGCGTTGGTCTCCAAGGCGGGCGATTCTGTCCATTCCAATGATGTCGGGCCGGACGGCCAGTTCGAGTTGCGTGGGATCGCTCCGGGATCGTATGTGCTGATGGCATCGGCCGGCACAGAATCGCAAACGCTGACTGCACGCCAGGATGTCAATGTCGTGGCAGCCGACGTGGAAGGCGTGAAGCTGGCTCCGTCGCCCTCCTTCAAGCTTTCCGGTCGCTTGCAAGTCGAAGGCAGGGGGCCGGGAGCGCTCATTCAATACACCGCAAACCTGCGCCCAGCCGACTTGCCGGAAGATCCGGCCTTCTTCATGCCGCAGGACTTCTTTGGCGAGGGCGCGCCGGTGGATCGCTTGGGTAATTTTGAGTGGAAGAATGTGAACCCCGGCAACTACATCGTGCAAGTCTACGGGGGCGACGGGCAGGGTTTCTACCTGAAATCGGCAACGCTCGGCGGACGAGATATCGCCACCGGATTCACGGCCGGCGGGCCCGCGACGCTGGATCTGCTGGTGAGTTACAAGGGAGGCACGGTCGAGGGCATGGTCGTTGAAAAGGAAAAAGATGTGGATACTGATCATCCGGCCGCCAACGCCACTGTAGTCGCTGTGCCGGAAGAAAAATACCGTAAGCTCCCCGATCGCTTTGGAACCGGCGCGACCGACCAGCATGGACTCTTCACCATTCGCGGCCTGGCTCCGGGCAGCTACCAGCTCTATGCGTGGCAGGACGTGGAAGAAGGCGTCTGGCGCGACCCCGACTTCCTGAAATCCCAGGAAGCCAATGGCACGGCATTGAAAGTGGAGGAAGGTTCCCGTCAGCAGGTTGAGTTGAAGCTTAGCCCCGTGGGCGAGGAGTGGCGATGATCGGTCGTTAGTCGTTGGTCGTCAGTCGCTCGCGGTTTGCCAACGACCAACGACGAACGACCAACGACCCATCAGTTACAATGCTTGTTCCGCAGTCTTTCCTTTGGATGCATGGTGCTGTTCCGTACATGTCTTTGACCCTCACTTCATCCCCGCTGGCTCTCGGCCTGGTCCTGGCTTCCAAGGGCTTGATGCCGTACCTTCGCCATCATTTTCTAGACAAGACTTTCCAGGGCCTCTACCAGGTCAACGCATTCGATCTGGCGTTGCTGATTCCTTATTTCATCGTCCTCATTATCCTGGCGGCCTACGGCGGGCACCGCTACTGGCTGGTCTATCTTTATTACAAGCACAAAAAGAACAAGACGACCGAACCCGCGTCGCATTTCAATTTCAATGACCTGCCACGGGTCACTGTGCAGTTGCCGATCTTTAACGAGCAATACGTGGTAGAACGGCTGCTCGACGCGGTCTGCCGGCTCGACTATCCACGCGAGAAACTCGACATCCAACTGCTCGACGACTCGACCGACGAAACCGTTGAAGTCGCCCGCATTCTGGTGGAGCGCTACGCCGCCCTGGGACTTCCGGTCAAGTACCTGCACCGCGACAATCGCGAGGGCTACAAAGCGGGCGCTTTGGCGGAAGGATTGAAAACGGCGAAGGGTGAGTTCGTCGCCATCTTTGACGCCGATTTTGTTCCGCCCGCCGATTTTCTGCTGAAGTGTATCCATCACTTCACCGATCCCAAGGTGGGCATGGTGCAGACGCGCTGGACGCACATCAACCGCAACTACTCGGTGCTGACCGAGGTGGAAGCCATTCTGCTCGACGGCCATTTCGTGCTGGAACACTCGGGAAGGTCGCGCAGCGGCGTTTTTTTCAATTTCAACGGCACGGCGGGAATGTGGCGGCGCTCGGCCATCGACGAAGCCGGCGGTTGGGAGCATGACACGCTCACCGAAGACACCGATCTTTCCTATCGGGCGCAGCTCAAAGGATGGAAGTTTCTTTATTTGCAGGACGTCGAATGTCCGGCCGAGCTGCCGGTGGAAATGACCGCATTCAAGACGCAGCAGGCGCGCTGGGCGAAAGGGTTGATCCAGGTCTCCAAGAAAATACTCCCCAAGGTGTTCGCGAGCGACGCATCGC
>JBAVVP010000203.1:0-11858 GCA_049697355.1 Terriglobales bacterium | reverse complement strand
TCAAGCGTAAGGAAATCGCCATGCGCCGTGAGCCCGACGGGCTGGTGATCAGTTTGCGCGAGGTGGGGTTTTTCGAGAGCGGCTCAGCCCAGATGAAGTCCAGTTCGCAGGCCGCGTTCGACCGCATTGCGAACATGCTTCGGCAGCGCGACTATCGCTTGCGCATCGAGGGTCACACCGATAACGCCCCCATCCACAACGCCCAGTTTGCCTCAAACTGGGAGCTCTCAACGGCGCGGGCGACCGACATCGTGCGGCTGCTCATCGTCCGCGACGGCTTTAGTCCCGACGGTCTGAGCGCCGCCGGATTCGCAGAATATCACCCGGTTGCATCCAATTTTACCAAGGAAGGTCGCGGCATAAACCGCCGCGTGGATATCGTTGTTCTCGGCCATTCCCTGACGCCGGGTCCCCTGACCGAAGCGGGAACCCAATCGCAGGCTCCCACCGCGGCCCGACCGGCGGACAAGACGGCGCAACCCTCCGTTGCTGCTGCCCCGAAGCCTACGGTGGTGAGAGCTGTGGACCGTCGCCTACAACACTAATTCCATCCAGAGGGCGCTTTCGATGGGAATGTTAGAGTACCGTGCGATCTCCTGGAATCCCATCCTGCGATAGAGCGCGATCGCATCCTTCATTGCTGATGCAATCGTATCCAGACGCATGCGCTGATAGCCAATGGCCCGCGCTTCGGCGATCAGGCGTTCCACCAGCATCCGGCCCAGACCCAAGCCGCGATAATCAGGCCGTACGTAAAGCCTCTTCATCTCGCAGATCCCAGTATCAAGTTTGCGCAACGCAACGCATCCGGCGGCGTGGTCTGCGGATCGGGCAAGCAGGAGTCTGCCGGTGGGCGGGGCGTACGCGCCCGGAAGGTTCTCTAACTCCTCGTCGAAACTCTCGAAACACAAATTGAAGCTGAGTGACTTCTGATACTCGAGGAAGAGAGCGCGAACTTGCTCGACGTGTTCGGGCAGTGTGGCCGGAAACAAATCGATCCGGCTCCGATCGGCCATGACGCGCCCCTTGTGATCCCGCCAGAACTGTTTACCGCAGAGAACGCCGAGTTCGCGGAGGTTTTTAGAACTTTCTTTCTCTGCGCACTCTGCGATCTCCGCGGTTAATCTATTTCTGTTTTGCGATGATCTTGTCTTTGATCTTCGCGTAGGTGGCGGCGGGAATAATCTTCTTCCTCGTCAGGTCGGTCTTCTTGGCATAGGGGCGCCCGTCGATGATCTTCTGGGAGTAAGCCGCTCCAATACCCGGCAGAGCATCCAGCTGCTCTTTGGTCGCCGAGTTGATGTCGAGCAGATCGGCATTGGCGGCGGCGGCCGTTGCAGCCTTGGCCGGCGTCTTGGCGGCTTGCGCCACGGCTATTCCGCTGATCAGGCTAAGCGCGAAAAGTACGGCGAGAATCTTGGTCATGAAATTTCTGGTCATAGTCATTTGTCCTTATTACTTCTGGGCTTCTTTGTAGCCGGCAGCCTTGGCTTCGGCTTCGGTCATGAACTTTCCAGTCTTGGTCTTGCCATACCAGCGGCCACCCTTGTGGTAGACGCCACTGTCGGTGTTGACCCAGACCTTGCCGCTGGCTTGAGCGGCGGCGATCTCCGGGCTGGAAGTTGCGGTGGCGGCGGTTTTGGTTGTCGTCTTCTTGGGCGCCGCCATGTTGCCGGTTGAAGCCGGGGCGGCGGGAGCAGCCGGAGCGGCAGCGGTACTTGCTGGAGCCGCGGGAGCTTTCGCGGCGGGGGCAGTACTGGCAGGCGCGGCACTGGTATCGGCGGCTTTCGATTTCTTGCTGCTCTTCTTGGCGGTCGTGTCAGCTGGAGCAGCCGTGTCGGCAGCCGGGGCGGTTTCGTCTCCTGCTGCGGCCTTCTTGCTCCTGCGCGACTTTTTCGCCGGTGCGGCGGTCGTATCGCTGGCAGCGGTCTTTTCCTCGGCCGCGGCCTTCGAGGTGCTATCGGCAGCTGCTGCCTTCTTGCTCTTCCGCGACTTCTTCGTAGTCGTCGTGTCGTTGGCTGCAGACTTATCCGCGGCAGCAGCCTTTTCCTTCTTGGCTTTCTTCGCGGCCTTCTTAGTGGCGGCGGTGTCCGAACTGGTGTCGCTTGACGTCGCCTGCGCCTTTGCCAAAGCAGGCGCAATAGCCACCGTAAGCATCAGACAGAAAGCGATCATCCACAGAATAGGTTTGCTTTGGGAGTGATTCATATTTTCCTCGCGAGATTAAGAGGCAGCGAGCCCCGTTTTTTGCGGACCAATACTTTTTGGACGTACCTGGAAAACACAGGCGATGCTGAGATCCCCCGCATGATTACACCGAGAGGGACTGGGGGTCAACCAGAACGTCAATCCGAATCACGAAGGGCCTCTCCGCTGGACGCCCCAAAGGATATGCCTAGGCATAGATGCCGCGCTGGCGGATGGTGTATGCCACGCGGTCGATGGCCAGCATGTAGGCGGCGATGCGGTTGTTCACGCCGTGCTTTTCAGCATAGCGGACAACGTCGTCGAACGCCTCATCCATGATCTCTTCCAGATGTTCGTTGACTACCGATTCCTTCCAGAAGTAGCCCTGGCGATCCTGTACCCACTCGAAGTAGGAAGTCGTGACGCCGCCGGCGTTGGCCAGGATGTCGGGAATCACGAAGACTTTTTTCTCGGAGAGGATATCGTCGGCGGCGGCGGTGGTGGGACCATTCGCGCCCTCGGCCAGGATCTTGCACTTCACGCGGTCCGCATTCTGGCTGGTGATTTGGTTCTCGGTCGCCGCCGGGATCAGAATGTCGCAATCAACGAGCAAAAGCTCTGCCGGATCGTACTTTTCGGCGCCTGGGAACCCGTGAACGGTGCCATTGCGCTGGCGGAATTCCCAGAGGGCTTCCATGTCGATGCCGTCCTTCTTAAACAGGCCTCCGCCCACCTCGATGATGCCGATGATCTTGTATCCGGCCCGCGCCATGAGGAGAGCGGCGTTGGAGCCGACGTTGCCAAAGCCCTGCACGATGACGCGGGTCGTGTCGCGATTCAGGCGCAGTTTCTTGATGGCCTGGTCGCAGACCATCAACACGCCGCGTCCGGTAGCCTCGCGGCGCCCCCGCGACCCGCCAATGTTGACGGGCTTGCCCGTGACCACGGCAGTGCAGGTCTGGCGCGCATGCATGGAATAGGTGTCCATAATCCAGGCCATCGTCTGTTCGTTGGTGTTCACGTCGGGGGCGGGGACGTCCTTTTCCGGCCCGATGAAATCGAAGAGCTCGGCGGTATAGCGGCGGGTCATGCGCTCGAGCTCGCCCTGCGACATTTTGTGCGGATCGCAAATGATTCCGCCCTTGGCGCCACCGAAGGGAATGTTCACCACCGCGCACTTCCACGTCATCCAGGCCGCCAGGGCGCGGACTTCGTCGAGGTTCACGTCGGGCCCGTAGCGCAATCCTCCCTTGGCCGGGCCGCGCGCAATGGAGTGCTGCACGCGGTAACCGGTAAAGACCTCCAGGTGCCCGTCGTCCATCTGGACGGGAATATGAACGATAATTTCGCGGCTTGGGCTGCGCAGAACCCTCCACAGCCCTTCATCCAGATTCAGCTTTTGGGCGGCGAGGTCAAAACGGGCGCCTTGCGCCTGCCAGGGATTCGTTTCCTGTTCGAGGTCGATAGTTTTCATAAAAGTCTCCGTATGATTGCGATTGGGATTGCCTGCCAAGTGATCAGGGAAGCCTCGCAAAGTATATTGCCGCTCCGCAGGCTAGGCAAGCGAAGGGGAACCTAAAGAGGAATATCGTATTTACAACGTACGCACACTTGTGTATAGTCGTTGTGTAGACATGGGAGGGTGAATGCCAGCGACAGGGGCGAAAACCGGGAACACGCGCGATGAAACCATTAACCTGCGTGCCAGCCGGCGGCAGAAAACGCTGATCGATCGGGCGGCGGATGCGCTGGGGCGAAACCGGTCGGATTTCATGCTCGAAACGGCGTGCCGGGAAGCGGAAGCTGTATTGCTCGACCGCCGGTACTTTGCCTTGTCGAGCGAGGAATTCAAGCGCTTCACGTCGATGCTGGACAAGCCTCCGGCAAGCAATGCCAGACTGCGGCGCCTGCTGAAAACGAAAGCGCCCTGGGAGCAATAAGGGATGCCCCGCGGCGATCGACCGCTGAGCCCTCCCGAGAAGTTACGCGCGGACCACGATCTCTCGGAATTCACCTGCGGGGAGCCGTCACTAGACGACTGGTTGCGGCGGCGGGCTTTGCAAAACGAGGAGAGCGGCGCTTCGCGCACCTACGTCGTTTGCGCGGGTGAGCATGTCGCCGGCTATTATGCCCTGGCGGTTGGCGCGGTGGCGCATGCGGAAGCGCCCGGTCGTATCCGGCGGAACATGCCAGATCCAGTGCCGGTCATGATCATCGGCCGGCTCGCTGTCCACCAAGATCATCAGGGGAGACAGATCGGGCCTGGTTTGCTGCGCGATGCCGTATTGCGCACGTTGCAGGCGGCGGAAATTGCCGGCGTCCGCGCGATCCTGGTGCACGCGATTTCCGAGCGAGCGCGAAAATTCTATGAAGACTGCGGATTCATTCCTTCCCCGATGGATCCGATGACGCTTATGATCACGGTGGTAGAAGCTCGGAGAGCGTTCGTAGGCTAGTCTCATGATCCGTCCTGACTACAAAGAGTTCGCCCGCTTATCGCGCGGCGCCACCCTGGTTCCGGTGGTGAAGTCGATCTCCGCTGACCTGCTGACGCCGGTTTCCGCCTTCCTTGCGGTCTCTGACGGAGAGCCCGATGCCTTCCTGCTGGAGTCCGTCGAAGGAGGCGAAAAGATTGGACGGTATACGTTTCTTGGCGTGCGTCCGTTTCTGCGGCTGGAGTCGCGCGGCGCCGGGATCAAGATCGAACGCGGCCATAAAGTCGACCGCCGCACCGGAAATGTCTTCGACGTCATCAAGGAACTGCTGCAGCAGCATCGTCCGGCGGCGATGGAAGGTTTGCCGCCCTTCACCGCCGGCGCGGTCGGCTATTGCGCGTATGACATAGTGCGGCGGCTGGAGAACATCGGAGAACATGCTGCGGACGATCTCGAGGTTCCCGATTGCGTGCTGATGTTTTTCGACCGCGTGCTCGCCTTCGATCACCTGCGGCACCAGATCCACATAGTGGCGTCGGCCGATGTGACGCGGGAAACGCCCAAAGCTGCCTACGAGCGCGCCGTGAAGGACATCGCACGCATCGAGAAGAAACTCGCCGCAGGATGGAAGCCGGAGTACTGGCGCAACGCCGCCGCGAAGGCAAAGCTGGCGAAATCAAAGCTAAAACTGAAGATGCGGGCGCGCACTCCAAAGCTGAAGTTCCTGGAAAGCGTTCGCCGAGCCAAGGAGTATATCGCCGCCGGGGACATTTTCCAGGTCGTGCTGTCGCAGCGCTGGGATTTTGAACCGGGAGTCGCTCCGCTTGATCTCTACCGCGCGCTGCGGACGGTGAATCCGTCGCCGTACATGTATTTTCTGCGATTCGGGGCTGGCGGGAATCGAGAAGGACTGCACGTGGTGGGCTCGTCTCCCGAAATGCTGGTGCGTGCCGTCGGCAGAAAGCTCGAATACCGTCCCATCGCGGGGACGCATCCGCGCGGCCGCGACGAAGCGGAAGACGCGGCGCTCGAAAAGCAGATGCTCGCCGACGAAAAAGAACGCGCCGAACACGTGATGCTCGTGGATCTGGGCCGCAACGACCTGGGCCGCGTCAGCGACTATGGATCGGTGAAAGTTCGCGGCCTGATGTATGTGGAACGTTATTCGCACGTGATGCATCTGGTTTCAGCGCTCGAAGGGCGGCTGCGTCCCGAGTTGAATGCCATGGACGCGTTTGCCGCGTGCTTTCCCGCGGGAACGCTAAGCGGCGCCCCGAAAGTTCGCGCCATGCAGATCATCGAAGAACTGGAGCCCACGCGGCGCGGAGTGTATGGCGGAGCGGTGCTCTACGCCGATTTCGCGGGCAATCTCGATTCCTGCATCGCGATTCGGACTCTGCTCATGAAAGGCAAGAAAGCCTACCTGCAAGCGGGCGCGGGAATCGTGGCCGATTCCGATCCGCAACGCGAGTTCGAAGAGACGGAAAACAAGGCGAGGGCGGTGCTGCGTGCGGTGGAGATGGCGAGGAGCGGGGGCTAGAACTGATCTTGAGTCGTGAGTGAAATGGCCTTGATTGCGTAAACTGAGGAGCGGCAGCGGCGATTCGATATGCTGCTACGTAACCTCTCATAAGTTAAAATGTATAAAGGAGAGTCGCCATGAAGAAGTACCGCGCTCTCATCCTCCTCCTACCCGTCTCTTCCTGGATTCTGGCCTCGGACAGCAATCGGCAGCTTCAATCCATCACCATTAATTCGGTTGTGAACGGTCAGCAGATTCAATTCGCGGCGACTGGCACTTTTTCCGCCTCACCGACCACCGTCAGCCCGCTCCCGGTCAGTTGGTCCTTTGCACCGCCGCCGCGACGGTACAACCTGACAACGCAGCCTCTCTTGTTCGATTGTGAACACCCAAATTCTCCGGGTCCAATCGTTGCGATGGCTCCCGCGGACCCCAATGCCCCGAGCAGCGGGTCGACGTCTACCACAAAGATGATTTCGACGTCCGGGCCAATCCCGTGTCCGTCGCGGCGAAAGAATAATTGATTTGGCGGATTGAACAGCAATCGCGGGCCTGAGTGGCCCGCGATTGCCTGCTGCACTCAGGATGATTCCTGCCGGGGCAGCACCGGCGATTCGCTTACTGCACGGTCTGGGTCACAGTCGCCCTGCTGTGGACAAAGAACAAATCTCCGCTGTATTTCGCGGTGATGCGATGCTGTCCGGAGCTCGAGAACTGTACGTACAGGGTCGCCGTGGCAGTCGCATCCAGGGAGACCGTTCCAAGAGGCGTTAGCAGGTCGTAGAAGGTTACCGTGCCGGTCGGTGTGCTAGGCATCGGCGGTTTGGGAGTGCCGGGGCCAGGCACAACAACGGCAACCAGCCGGACACTCTGTCCGACCGTTGATGGATTCGGGTTCGTGCTCAGCCGCGTGCCGGTCGGGAAACCGTGAATCTGCGTGGTTGCGCTTGCGCCTGCGGGAAGGTAATAAGCGTCTCCCGCGAACGAGTCGGCAACCATTCCGGAGCCTTGCGGCTGGGCCACCACAGGAATCGTGCAAGCGGCGACTCCGAGGGCATTGGTCACGCCAGTGCACGTCTGTATGTAGATACCACTGCCAAGCGTGAACGTTACTGTCCGACCGCTGATCGGAGTAACACCGTCCTCCAGCAACTTGCCGGACAAGTGGGCCGGGTTGCCGTTGTATAGTGTTACAGCGCCGGTGTAACTCAGGGTGGTCTGTTCCTTCGTGATGGTAAAGCCCGTACTCACAGTGCTGGGTTTGTAATAGCTGGTGCCCGCGAAGCTGGCAACCACTGTGTAAGGGCCGGATGCCTGATTGAGGGTCAGAGTGCACGAAGCTGTCGCGGAAGCGTTTGTCGTTGCCGCGCATACCTGGCTTCCCAGCGTGAAAGTGACCGTCATGCCAGGCAAACCCGTACCCGCCTCGCTGGTGAGGACCGCAGTCAAGGTCACCGGGTCGTCATAGTCGCCAGTCGTGGCGCCCACGTAACTCAGGAATGTCGTTGCCTTGTTGATAGTGAAGGCCACGGTCACAACGCTGGCATCGTAGTTGCTGTCGCCCGCAAACGTGGCGGTTAGCGTGTAGACGCCGGGAGCCTGAGTGAGGGTAAGGGTGCACGAGGCCGTCCCGAAGGCGGCCGTTACCGCTGTGCAAGTCTGGCTGCCCAGCTGGAATGTGATTACCTCGCCAGGCAACCGCGTACCTGCCTCGCTGGTAAGGACTGCAGTCAAGGTAGCCGGTTCGTTGTAGTCGCCAGTCGTGGCGCCCACATAACTCAGGAAGGTCGTCGCCTTGTTGATGGTGAAGGCCGTGGTCGCACTGCTGGCTTTGTAGTTGCTGTCGCCTCCAAAGCTGGCGGTGACCGAGTAGAGGCCAGGAGCCTGACTGAGTGTAAGAGCGCACGAAGCCGACCCAGAGGCGTTCGTTACTCCTGTGCAATGCTGGCTCCCCAGCGTGAATGTGAGCGTCTCGCCGGCCACGCCCAATCCACCTATCTGATCGGTGAGGACAGCACTCAGGGTAGCCACGGTGCCATAGTCGCCGGTCGTGGGGCCGGTATAGTTGGTTACCGTTGCCAAGGGGCCACCAAAGGTCAGCGTTACATCCCCAGGCGCCGTTTGTCCACCGTAATTGCATTGCGGCGTGAGGCCGCCGGACCAATTATTGATGAACCACCCTGGATTCGAGATTACATTGAAGTTATTGTCATACAGCGTGGCGTTGAAAGTGAGCGCATAGGGCGGAGGATAGTCGCTACATTGGGCGACATTGTAAACTTCCAACACACCGCCGAACGCCCAATTGAACGTTTGCCCCTCATTTGGGGTATTGCTCAATGTGGTGGTCTTCGATAGGGTCTGATCTTGGGTTGTAATGTTCCACGTAGCGCAGGTTAGCGTTCCCGCGGCGCAGGTGGACTTCACGTCGCCATAAATCTGATCGCCCGAGTTGACAGCCACTGCCGCACTCTCATCTGTGGTGCCCCCGGGGCAGCAGTTCCAGCTAGCGATACCCCAAGCCGAACCGAAGTCAGCATTCCAGCCCAGCACAGGCTGAATAATGGTTACAACGTTGTTGGCGTCCTCCAAGCCGGGAAAGAAATAAATGGTCTGGCCGTCGTTGGCCGTCGGTGTGGACGGCACTGTCCAGGTTGCGGAGACTTCGCCGTACGACGTAGCGGTCAAGGCGTCTCCAGAGACGATCCAGCTGTGGCCGATCGACGGTTCCTTTGCACCTGGAGCTACCTGCTCCCCGCGAGCCGTGTAACGCGGATAAGTACAGGCCGGAATGTTGGTGAGAGTTCCGTCCGCATGTTGGATGACGAGCCCCTTCTCCAGCAAGCTGTCTCCCTCCGCCAAGCGGTGGACACAAGATGGATGGAAGTAACCGAACGGAGTGATCACGTACCCGGCCGGCACCCCGGCAGGGCGGTGGGGTCCCGCCGTCATCTGAGCGTATGCCATCATGGATGCAAGAGACGCGATGCACAAGATCGCGATCGCACTGGTCACAAGCGCAGTCCAATTTTTCGTTTGCATTGAAGAATCCTCCTTAAGGTCGATCTGGGTGGCAGAGCACTGAGAGGGCCGAAGTACGAGTGTTCTGGTGGAGTGGTCTCGCCTCGAGGGGTGTTGCCCGAGGAAGCGTGGCTCTTCGGGGAGGTGAGAGGATTCCTACGGGGTGCGATTTTGCTCTCGACAGGAAGTCTTGTCAATGATGCCAAGCACCCTAAATTGGGCTAGGCAGAGCGGTTAGTCGTTTTGGAGCAACCCGTACTGCGTCACGCCGCAAACTGGTCCTGGCCGTCCAGATTGCCTTGCCCACAGCTGGCTGAGTGGTACTAGCTCCGCAGGAAATTCGCCACCAGTTTCTTCCCTTCGTCCGTCAACACGCTCTCGGGATGAAACTGCACCCCCTCGACGGGGAACTCCCGGTGTCGTAGGCCCATGATGATCCGCGTTCCGTCTTTGTCCGAAGTCCAGGCGCTGACTTCAAGGTCGTTGGGCAGACGGTTCTCGGCGACGATCAGGGAGTGGTAACGGGTTGCGGTCATGGGCGAAGGCAATCCGCGGAAGATGGTCTTGCCGTCGTGCTCCACCTGACTGGTTTTGCCGTGCATCAGGTTCTTCGCGCGAACCACCTGGCCGCCGAAGGCAGCGCCGATCGCCTGGTGTCCGAGGCAGACGCCGAGAATGGGCGCCTTGCCCGCGAAATGGCGGATCAGTTCGATGCTGATGCCGGCTTCCTGCGGCGTGCAGGGTCCGGGGGATACGACGATACGTTCGGGATGCATCGCCTCGATCTCGCCGACGCCCACTTCGTCGTTGCGGCGAACCTCAACCCTAGCGCCCAGTTCGCCCAGGTACTGGACGAGGTTGTAAGTAAACGAATCGTAGTTGTCGAGGACGAAGACCACGGGTTTATTGTAGCCGTTGAGAGGCGGAAGGGATTGCAGAGGTCAGAGGTCGGATTGCAGAGGTCAGAACCCACACCCCAGATAGTCCGGATTCGGAAGTACGGCTGCGTCCGAATGGTGTTACCTCTGCAATCTGACCTCTGACCTCTGCAATCAGCTTGCGCTTCTCCTTGACAGGCTGGCATCTAATTGCCATGCTTACAGGCGATTTCGGGAGGTTCCATGGCCGAGACCCAGCAGGACCAGGACACTAATAATGATAATGACAAGCGGGCTACGCGCCGCTTTGCGCTTCGCCTGCCGGTAACCGTCCGTTACGGAGAAAATGAGCCGGAGCATGTGGCCCAGACCCGCGACGTCAGCGCACGCGGAATCTGCTTCTATGTCGATTCCGCCATCCAGGCCGGTTCCGCGATCGATTTCACCCTGACCCTGCCGCCCGAAATCACGCTGACGGAAAGTATCCGGGTGCGTTGCAAGGGCCGCGTGGTGCGGGTTGAGGGCGGCAATCCCGCCAGCAAGTTGGCGGTCTCCGCCGTCATCGACGAGTACGAGTTCCTGGCCGACTCGTAATTCTTCCCGCTCTTTAATAGGCCCTTTTCACATGCCCTTCTCCGGGCATCTTTCTCGCTGGACCTCCGAGTGGTATGGTTTCTCTAACACTCGAGCGCTTCCGTGAAAGAGTTCCCGCCGAATCCTGGGTTCCGCGAGCCGACCCTAACGTCGAAACGCACGACGTCAGGATGGGGCACCCTCGTGGTTCTCGTGGTCGGAATGCTCGTACTCGGAGTACCGTGGCTTCGTTCCCAGACCGCCAAATCACACTCCAAGCCTGCCGCTTCTTCTCGGGCTGCAAGTAAGGTTGCCACGATTAAGAGCCTCCGGATCGTGCTGGAGGAAGATGGCCCGGCCGTTGAAATTCTTTCGACGAGGCCGCTGGTCCCTTCCATCCAGGCGATCAGCGACCCCGATCGGCTGGTGATCGACCTGCCGAACGCGCGGCTGGAAACGCCGGACACGCGGATCAAAGTACAAGCCGATCAGATCCGCACAATTCGCGCCAACCAATTTCAGCAGAGTCCGCCGGTAGCGCGCGTGGTTTTGGATCTGCTCGCGCCGCGCGCCTACACCTGGGATGCAGCCGGAAACCGTCTGGTCGTGCATCTCGGAAAGAACCCCGGTCAGGCGAGGAGTTCTACGTTTGAGACACCGGCGGTTCCCAGCCTGACGTCTGGGCCGCGGCCGGTGGTGGCGGCGGTGCGGGCGGCGGGCCCGCTGGCGCTGAGTGGAAATGGCAGCAGCGCGGGTTCTGCGATCACGGCCGGTCCCGATACCGCCGTTGTCCGCCTGTCGAGTGGGGGCGAGGTGCATGTTTGTCCAGGAACGACGGTGTCGATTACGCCGTCGCAGAACCGGCACAATCTGATGTTCGGCATAAACACAGGCGCGCTGGAAGCGCACCTTGCTCTCGATGCAACTTCCGATTCCGTGATGACGCCAGACTTTCGCATCCTTTTGGTGGGGCCGGGAGAATTTCACTATGCCATCAGTGCGGACAATCAGGGCAACACCTGCGTGCGCGCGCTGCCCGGCAATACCGCGTCGGCGTTTGTGACCGAGTTGCTCGGCGATCGCACGTATCAGGTCAAGGCAACCGACCAGCTTATGTTTCATTCCGGGCAACTCGACCGTGTGGATACGGCGGTGCCGCTCGAGTGCGGATGTCCGGCACCGCGAGATTCGGTACTGCGCGCGGCCACCGATCTGCCGGCCACGGATCCGCCCCTGCCGAGC
>JBAVVP010000202.1:0-4306 GCA_049697355.1 Terriglobales bacterium | reverse complement strand
TCCTCTTGGACGATTGGTTTCAGAAATTGTTAGCGAAGGGGAAACCATTGCGGCAAGGGCGATTGTACCAGCTTGCCGGCCGCTGCTTCGAACACTAATTGTTTGACTGGCTGGGCGAATTCCCTGCCGAGCGCACCGCATCCTGACATTTGCTCGCGGCGGTCAGCACTCGGTTAAAGGCTGGGTCCGCGCGGAGTGTTGCGAGCAGCGGATCGGAGAGCAGATTCGAGTACGCGCAATAGTTCTGCTCGACCGCGCTCTCGAGAAGATGGAGCGCGGCTGCTTTCTTGCCGCAGTACCCCAAGAGTGCTCCCTGGTAATACCACGTCTCGGGATCGGGTTCGGCGGGCAGACTGGTTTCCGCTTCACGCGCGATACGGTCAAGATCCGCCGCTGGCCGCAACTGCAAACAAGACTCCAGCAGATCGCGGTGATAGCGCGGCGTTGTGGGCATGAGCTTCACCGCCTGGCGTGCTTCCGCAATCTTCCCTTCGCGCAGCAGAATGGAGGGCATGATATACGCGGCCCACTCCGACCCCTCATCCAGACGGACAAAATCCTTGGCCCGATCCGTCTTACCCAATTCCACGAACGCCCAGGCGCAAGAACGAAAAAGGTAATTGCCAGGATCGAGCGCGAGCGCCGTGTTGCACTCACCCGTTGATTGCTCGAGCATCCCGGCATAACGATAGACATAGCTCATCGCGAAGTGGGCCTCAGCGCTCTCCGGCCGACGCTTGACCAGAGCCTGCGCTGCCTGATACGCCTTGCCCAGTTCGCCTCGCTCCACGCGGTTGGCAATCAGCTGTCTGGCGGCCGTGACCCGATTCGGATCGAGTTGCAGGGCGCGTTCGCAGGCTTGGTTGGAGCGCTGGAACATCGGCTCGCCGCCGTCGGAATAGTCCGCGTCGAAGTAGGTACGCAGTCCGAGTTGCTCCCAGGCGGGCGCGTAGGTTGGGTCCACGCCGACTACATGCTCAAGAACCGCGATGGCATCCTTGTTCGGCCCGGCATCGTGCGGCAGCGCCAGGCTGTGCAGGTAGAGATCGTAGGCCTCCGCATTCTTCGGGCGCGTGCCGGTGTCGAGAAAATCGCCGGACGCGCCGAGCGCCGGCAGCAATCCCTGGCGTATCTGGGCAGCCATCTGCGCCTGCAAGGCGATCAAGTCGTCGGCGGGCGCGGTCACGGTCGACTGCCACACCAGCCGATTCCCCTCCACCTGGATCGCCTCCAGCGTAATCAGAACGTGGTCGCCCTGCTTCAGAAAATGTCCGGCAATGACGTTGGCGACGTGCACTGCCCGGCCCGCCTTCTGCGGGTCGACGTCGTTGCCGGAAAATTTTCGCGTGATCGATGAGGGACGGACGTCCAGCGTCCGGGTGTAGGTGAGGGTGTTGGCAATTTCATCGGCCAGCGCGAAGCTGAGAAACTCCACGCTGATGTCGCCATTCATGTTATGCAAGGGCAACACCGCAATCGTGTTCTTGGGGACGCCGGCGCCCGCCTGGCGTTGTTTGAACCACCAGGCGCCCACCGCGACCAAAACCGTGAGCAGCATCGCACTCACTCCCAGCAGCAGGTAGGTTGAAAACTTGCTGGTGGTCTGAAAGGTGGTCGTGGCAATGCGGTATGGCAGGACTGGCCGCCGCATCCCGGTCCGGGTCAACCCCGATTCCGTTTCCTTCCGCAACGACTGCAAATCGGCCTTCAACGCCAGCGCGGTCTGGTAGCGGTGTCCGCGGTCCTTTTCCATGGCCCGGCCAATGATGCCTTCGAGATCCGGGGGAAGCTTGGGATTGAGATGAAGAGGCGAGACCGGCTTCTGGTTCAAGACCGCGTCGAGGGTGGTGATTACGTTGCCGGTGGCAAAGGGCTTCTTGCCAGTCGCCATTTCGTAAAGCACGACTCCGAGCGAGAACAAATCGCTCCGCGGATCGAGTTCTTCGCCCCGCGCCTGCTCTGGAGACATATAAACCGCAGTGCCGGGAATCACGCCCATCGCCGTCAGCGAATCTTCCATGGCGGCATCGCTGGTTGCGGAGTCGTGCGCCGACTTGGCCAATCCGAAATCGAGGATCTTGGTCTGGCCGTTTTGCGCCACAAAAATATTGGCCGGCTTGATGTCGCGATGAATGATCCCCTTGGCGTGCGAAGCCGCCAAAGCGTCCGCCACCTGGATGCCAATGTCGAGGATTTCGTCGACTTCCATCGGCTTCTCCCGCATCCGCTCCTTCAGGCTGACGCCATCCAACTTCTCCATGACGATGAAGGGATGCCCCTCGTTGTCTTCGATGTCGTGGATGGTGCAAATGCCGGGATGGTTCAGTTGGGAAGCAGCGCGGGCCTCGCGCACGAAGCGGTCGAGCGACTTGCGGTCGTGCACCATCTCCGCCGGAATGAACTTGAGGGCGACGTGGCGGGCCAGGCGCGTGTCTTCCGCCTCATACACCACGCCCATGCCGCCACCACCGAGCTTTCCCACGATTTGATAGTGGGAGACCGTCTGGCCGATCATTCCGAGGGCCTCAGTGCCATCGGCGGTTATGTTAGGCCGCTGGCGAGGTCGGGTCAACCCGCATGTGGCGCCTGCCCGCTAAAGCCTCCGCCCCGGTTTGCCGATTCTTCAAGACGTATCTCCGGATACACGGGCCATCCAATTGCCAGCTCTGCCCAAGCAGCCTTTTCGTCTTATGATGGCGGGAACCGGGTTTCGCGGTTACTTCCTGCCAGGGAGGCGTGAATGGGCGGCCGTTCGTTGTTTGGCACCAGGTTTGGCTCAGCGGAGGTCGGAGGCTCCAGATTCATGCAAGCCTTGGTGGTCGACGATTCCGCCGTCTACCGCAAGTTGATCGGCGATCATTTACGAAGCTGGGGTTTTGGGGTCACCCTCGCCGAGACCGGCTCCGAAGCGTGGCACATCCTGGAACAGCCGGATGCTCCCAAACTCGTGCTCCTCGATTGGGTGCTGCCCGATCTGGACGGCATCGAGCTCTGCAAGCGCATCCGCCAAGCCGGAGCGTCGGGTCCTTACGTCTACGTCATCCTCCTGACCAGCAAAGAGGGCCGCCAGAACATGCTCCAAGCCATGGAGGCTGGGGCGGACGACTACCTGGTTAAACCCTTTGACGAAATGGAATTAAAGGCGCGCCTGCTGGTGGGTAAGCGGATTCTCGACCTGCAGGAAGAACTGGTTTCCGCGCGCGAGTCGATGCGTCACGCCGCCACCCACGATTCGCTCACCGGATTGCTGAACCGCGGAGAGATCATTGGCATGTTCCAGCGGGAATTGGAGCGAGGGCGCCGGGAACACACGCCAGTGGGGGCGATCCTTTGCGACCTCGACCATTTCAAGAACGTCAACGACACGCTCGGCCATCTTTTTGGGGACGAAGCGCTCCGGGAAATCGGCCGGCGGCTGCGGTCGCAACTTCGCGTCTACGACGGGGTTGGCCGATATGGCGGAGAAGAATTTCTGATGATCCTGCCGAACTGTGACTTGCCCAACACCATGCTCCGTGCGAATGAGTTGCGTAAGATCATTGCCAGCACACCCGTGCTGTGTTCCGACGTGGAGAGGCCGATCACCATGAGTATGGGAGTCGCCGTTTCCGCTTGCGACGGGAAAGGCGAACTGGAAGCGTTGCTGAATCAGGCCGACGCAGGCCTTTACGCCGCCAAGGAGAAGGGCCGGAATCGGGTCGAGCACTTCACTCCCGCTGTCCGGAAAGCCGTGGCTGGCCGCGTCCGCAAGGGCTAGACGCCTTTTCACGACGAGCCGAAGTAAGTCCGCGGTTGCCCCGGAAGGTGGGTCACTTCATCTTGACACGCTCATTTGCAGGCGCCTCCTGCTTTGGGGAGGCAGGAAGCGGTGTTGATTTCATTTGGGCGAGTTCGCGCTGAACCCTGGACCAGCGGCGACGGTCTCGCTTGGTTGCGTTGGGGGAAGCGGGATCCGCGTAAAAGTGTTCGATCTCGGCGCGCAGCTCTGGGGTCAAGCCGGAGAAGTTCTGTGCCGCCAAATGATGAAGGAGCTCGGCGTACGTATCGTCATTCAGGCGGTATTCGCCGGGCGCGGTTTTCACGCCGACATCGAAATTGTCGTTCGCAAGCGTCACTTTGCCGGCGGCGCCGAGTTCGGTGACGAGGCTGCGATAATGGTCGAGCGTAGCGTTGAAGCTGGCTTCGAACATCCTTTCGGTTTCCGGCGTCGGGGTGCGGAAGGTAAGGATCTTTAGCGGCCCAATCTTCGGGATCAGACGGAAGAAAAAGGCGAGAACCTTCTCGCCGGCATTCGGCCTGCGGTAGT
>JBAVVP010000201.1:0-2291 GCA_049697355.1 Terriglobales bacterium | reverse complement strand
CGATCAGTGAGCACTGCTTGACCTTGGTTCGCACTGTGAGCCTCCTATCCGCACTCCTGCCGTGATGGTTTCCGCCGAGTTTCCCGTCTTTCGCCTAGCTCGCCAGCTCTTGTGTGGTCACGGTGTCCCGCCTCAGCTGGAAATGGAGAAAGCGTTCGTCCGTTAAGATAGCGGAGCGAACGTATGAGGAAAGAGCGCAAGCACTACACTGCGGAAGAGAAGGTGGCCGTTCTACGACGCCATCTTTTAGACAAGGTGCCAGTTTCCGATCTGTGTGAAGAACTGGGGCTGCAGCCGACGGTGTTCTACCGCTGGCAAAAAGAGTTCTTTGAGAACGGCGCAGCTGCCTTCCAATCGACGGAACGTCCACGCCACCAGGCGGAGGAGAAACAGAAACGGATTGAGTTCTTGGAGAAGAAGGTGCAGACCAAGGACGAGGTCCTGGCCGAGCTGATGGCGGAGCACATCGCGTTAAAAAAAAGCCTTGGGGAACTCTGACCGCGACCTGGGTGCCGCATGATGTGCGGGATCAGGTGGTGGATTTCGTCCGGCGCTGGTGGGAGAAGACCGGGATCGGGGCCGGACGATTCATCCGTTGGCTGGGCGTAACTGCCAGTAAGTTCTACGACTGGCGCGAGCGCTATGGACGAGCCAATGAGCACAACGGTTGGGTGCCCCGAGATTTTTGGTTGGAGCCGTGGGAGAAAGAAGCCATCGTCGGCTTCCACCTGAAGAATCCTCTGGAAGGCTATCGACGGTTGACGTTCATGATGCTGGATGCGGACGTGGTGGCGGTCAGTCCGGCGAGCGTCTGGCGCGTGCTGAAACAAGCGGGACTGCTGGCGCGCTGGAAAGCGAATCCGTCGCGCAAGGGGACCGGCTTCGAACAGCCGCTCGCGCCGCATCAGCACTGGCATGTCGACGTTTCCTATATCAACCTGTCGGGCACGTTCTACTACTTATGCAGCGTGCTGGATGGATACAGCCGTTTCCTGGTGCATTGGGATCTGCGCGAGTCGATGAAGGAAGCGGACGTGGAGATGATTCTGGAACGAGCCAAGGAGAAGTACCCGGAGGCCAAGCCGCGGATCATCTCCGACAACGGACCGCAGTTCATCGCGCGGGACTTCAAGGAGTTCATTCGCATCTCGGGGATGACGCACGTGCGTACCTCGCCGTTTTACCCGCAGTCGAACGGAAAGATCGAACGCTGGCATAAGTCGCTCAAGCGGGAGTGCATCCGTCCACTTACTCCGTTGACGCTGGAAGATGCGCGCCGCTTGATTCAAAGCTATGTGGATCACTACAACACGGTGCGACTGCACAGCGCCATCGGCTATGTGACGCCGCAGGACAAGCTTGCCGGACGACAGGCCGAGATCCACGCGGCTCGCGATCGCAAGTTAGAACAAGTTCGCCGGCAGCGACAACTTCGTCGGCAACAGGCGGCGTCTTCGAGGTTGGCACACTCTTCGACTGCAGCTACAATGACCTCGCCAGGTGAAACGGAAGCGGCACTGCAGGGATGCAACCATGCTGAGGGATAACCTGGTGGGGCTCATCGAGCCGATGGTCAGCAGCGCGGGAGCTTATCCTCTCGCGCTGCGCAGTGAACGGAAACAGTCATCGGACGATAGACCCCGATGCCTTGAAAATCCCCGCCCCAACGGGGCGGAATCTACACTAACGGAGAACGCCCCCTCTCCATTTCACGCTGAGCCAAGACACCTCTTAGTACTGAGAGTGCGTGACTAAGGCGTTCGAGTTGAGCGCCGAGACGGTTGCGTTCGTGTTCCAAGTCTTTGAGTACCGAGGTGAGATTAGCCATGACGAGATTCTAGCAGGGTATAAGCCGGCGTAACATCGCGTTCTCATCGCCGTTGCACGCTCGTTCTCGCCATTCGCCCTCCACTTAGCGCGCGCGGCCGCCTTGTGGTGTGGTTATGGCCTGGGGAGTGTGTCCGGATTTCCCGCCCTCTTCAAGCAAATGACCCTTTGCGGCGCCAGTCCTAGAATGCTCCAAACGAGACGAGAATTCCGGTCACAGACTGACGCACGTATCTGTAGTGGAAAGTCTTACAGAGATTGGGGCTCCGAAGCAGGGACAAGTCCTGGCGCAGGACGTTCAGCTCAAGTTGGAACCTGGGTCTGATTCGCGCAACCTGCGGCTGATAGCATTTGTTCAAGACCATCGCCCCATCTTAGAGCTTGCGAACCGTTGGTCTTTTCAGGATCTTCATAAAACTCTTGTCTTCATCAGGAGCACTCATCGTGCCCCTGGTTACATCTTG
>JBAVVP010000200.1:0-5994 GCA_049697355.1 Terriglobales bacterium | reverse complement strand
CTCCAAGATCGAGTGGAGATTGTTGAGGCGGACTTCTGTGCAACTTCGCCGCGCGGGGATGTCGTGTACTTCGAGTTTTGCCTGCACGAGATGGACGATCCCACCGCGACCCTGCGACACGCCTTGACGCTGGCCCCCGAGGTGCTCGTCTTCGATCATTTGCCGGATTCCGAATGGGCTTTCCAAGGAGCCGAGGAAGATAAGGTTCGGCGCAGCACGGACGCGATGGCGAACTTCCACTGCCTGCGCCAGCAGGCATTTCGTACCGAGCAGCGGTTTGAGAAGTATCAGCAGCTTCTTGACAAAGTGTCTCCCCAGGGCGCGTTGGCAATGCAGCGAGCGGAGCGATATCGTGGCGCAGCCGAGATTACGATTCCGATGACCTATGGCTTGACGTTAGTAAGTTCCCAGTTCTCAGTTCCCAGTTCCCAGTAGAAGCAGGTCGACTTTGTTCGGAGAACTGAGAACTGGGAACTGGGAACTTGCTTCAGTGCGCGTGAAAGAAGTGGTCCAGCAAGAACATGCAAGCCGTTCCGACGAAGACCAGTAGCGCCATCTTCACGCCCGGCTCTTTATTTACTTCGGGGATCAGATCCGACGCGGCCACATAGATCGTAACGCCCGCCGACAATGGCAAGCCGAAGGCTACCTCGTGGCGGAACACGGCCATCGTCATCACTCCGGCCACGGTGGCTACGCCCAGCAGCATGGACGCTCCCCAGGCAAACGCGCGGCTTCGTCCACTCGCCAGCATGACCGACGAGATGGTGAACCCTTCCGGAATCTTGTGTAGGAAAATCGCCACAAAGATGATCCAGCCGAGCGCCTGCGAAACCAGGAATCCCGAAGCGATCGCGATGCCATCGAAAAACGTATGAATCAGCAACCCGATCAGGACCGAGTAGCTTTTGTGAGAGTGAACGAACTCGTCGGCGTGGGTTTCTTCTCCAAAGTGGAAATGCGGGGTGACGGTGTGCTCAAAGAAATGGACAAGCAGGTATCCGCCCAGGATGAGAAATCCGGCGTACGGGCCACGCAGGTGGATGCTCTCCGGCACCATCTCGACCAGCGCCGTCGCCAGCATGAATCCCGCTCCGAGCGCGACGAAGTAGCGAAGGTAGGAGCGCTCCCAATTCCTTTGCACAATGATGGCGCCGCCAAAGACGTTAGCGCCCGCCGCGGTCAGTCCCAGCAGCACACTGGTCAGGATGGGAGACATGCTGGAGAAGAATAGCAGGAAGCAGTGGTCGGGGGTCGGAGATTGACCGCTGTTGTGAAGGCTTATCCTCGTTGACGCCGCTTCTGTTGCCGCTTCCTCCACACCTCATGGTCAGTGGAAGTGACCTCATGGTTTACCAATCCTGGCTTGAATGCTCGAAAAACATGTTCTACTCGACGCCTTGTTGGAGGATAGACGCTCGTAAAGTAAAGTGCGGCCCCATCCCATCGAACTTTCGAAATCGTAAGCTTGGTTCCATCCGACTCGTCAATTCCGGTTATGACAAAGTGCCCCGCGACCACGGCAATCCTGTAAATTACAGAAGTCTCCGAGATCGGATTCTCGACCTCTTGCCATGTCCCAACCAACGGGTGGTTGTAGCGAACAAGAATCCTGAATTTTTCTTCCGGATCCTCCCACGTCCCTACAAGCGCGTTGTCCGAACGCACCCGTACCTTGCTTGCCGAGGCGACCTTCTTCTTGGGAGACTTCCTCATATCGTGAGCACCCTACTACTTGGCTATCCAACTTCCCCATTCTAACAAGCACATCAAATCGTCAGGTTACAAGAAAGCCCACTCTAATACACAGTGCCAGTCGCCAGTTGCCTGCTCCATCGTCTTTCCCGCCGCCTGCTAAAATCCGCGCATGCGTCACTGGCTCCAACTCATCGCATGGCTGGCCTGCGCCGTGTATTCGACCATCCCTGCCTTCTGGTTCATGATTCATCCGTTTGCCGAGCGATGGCGGGCGCGGCATCTTTCCTACCAACGCTCGCCCTATCTGGTGCTGCTGCCCGTGTGGATGATCATGTGGGCTGTGGTCGCGCTGGTGACGCGGCCCTGGCGGGGCATCTTACTCTACCGATCCGCCTGGGGTTGGATCGCGGCGGCTCCGCTGTTTGTTTGCGGGCTGTACTTGTATTCGCAATCCGGAAAAAATTTCAGCGCGAAGCAACTTGGCGGGCTGCCCGAAGTTCATGGCGGAAATCGCGAGCAGCGGCTGGTGACGGATGGAATCCGGTCGCGCGTGCGGCATCCGGTGTACCTGGCGCATCTGTGCGAAATGATCGCATGGAGCCTCGGCACCGGACTCGCAGTTTGCTGGGCGCTGACCGCGTTCGCCATGGCCACGGGAGCGGTGATGATCCGGATGGAGGATGCGGAGTTGGAGGAAAGGTTTGGCGACTCGTATCGAGCCTATCGCAACTCTGTGCCAGGAGTTCTGCCACGAGTGTTCGGGCAGCGCCAGCTATAATCCGGTTTGACTGAAAGCTGATAACTGACAGCTGCTCCTATGCGCTTCGAACTCTTCGTCGCAACCCGCTATCTCCGCGCCAAACGCCGCCAGGCGTTCATTGGCGTCATCACCGCCATCTCCATCCTGGGAGTGGCGGCGGGAGTGGCTTCGTTGATCGTAGCCCTGGCCGTCAATAACGGCTTTCGGCAGGATTTGCAGGCGCGGCTGCTCGGTTCGACGGCCCACATCAGTCTGTTGCGGGTAGAGAGCGACGGCATGCGCGATTGGCGTCCGCTGCTGGAGAAGTTGTCGAAGCAGCCGCACGTGGTGGCGGCCGCTCCTGCGATTTACGAGCAGGTGCTGATTTCGCGCGGGCCGCGGGCGCGCGGCGCGGTGCTGAAGGGAATGCTGCCGCAATATGAGCAGAAGGTTAGCGATCTGCTGAAGACGGTGACGGCGGGATCGGCGGCGGCGCTGGAAGAAGAGCCTGCGAGCGGGGCCGGCAGTGTCGAAGAACCAAAGCCAACTGCAAAGGCAAGTTCAACGGCAACGGCAGCGGGCGAGGGCCGCTCTACACAAACAGAATCGCCGGACGACCTTGCGGGCGTACAGCAACGCGTTGCAGCCATGCCTCCGATTATTCTTGGTCACGACATGGCCGATGAAATCGGCGCGACTGTCGGGTCGGTAGTACTGGTCACGTCTCCGCAAGGCGAACTCACTCCGTTTGGCATGGTGCCGAAGTACATTCGTTTTCACGTGGCGGGAATCTTCAACTCCGGCTTTTTCGACTACGACTCTTCCTGGGCCTTCATACGGCTTTCCGACGCGCAGCAGTTGTTTGGCCTGGGTGACGTCATCTCAGTCATCCAATTCAAGATTGACGATATTTACCTCGCCGGCGACGTGGCGCGCTCGCTCGAACAGAGCGCAGGACACGGCTTTATGACCACCACCTGGATGGAACAGAACAAGCCTCTGTTCCGCGCCCTGCGTCTGGAGCGCGTAGTAACCTTCATCACCATCGGCCTGATCGTGTTCGTGGCCGCGCTGAATATTTTGATCTCGCTGATCATGATGGTGATGGAAAAGACAAAAGACATCGCCGTGCTCATGTCGCTGGGCACAAAGAAGGCACAGATCCGCCGTGTGTTCATCGCGCAGGGCGTGCTGATTGGCGTAATCGGCACAGCGATTGGCCTCGCGCTCGGGTATGCGATCTCGTGGGCCGGCGGACACTACCATTTCATTTCGCTCTCGCCCGAGGTCTATTCGATTGACTACGTCCCCTTCGCGCCGCGGCTGATCGATGGCGTGATCGTGGCGCTGGTATCTATCGGGATTTCATTCGTGGCCACGATTTATCCGTCATGGTCAGCGGCCCGGATCTTGCCAGCGGAAGCGCTGCGCTACGAATAGGCCGCTGGTGTGGTGACGGAGCGGAGCCTGCCCTGAGCCACGCCGAAGGGCCCCGTCAAGGGGGGCGGAACCCCGCTACCACACGATCTCCCATCAGTGACCACCGTCACATTGCATTTGTTTTCCAGAGGTATACAGTTTTCCGCATAGCCCGCTCCCGAAACTGGAATCGCGGGAAACGGGTTGTTCCTCCTCATGGTCCGACTGGATCGTGATCTAATGGATCAAAGCGCGTCTCCTCAGGTAGCAACTGGAGACGGTCTTGATACTTAGGAGGGTCGGTTTGCATCCAATAGCTCAAGATCCTCTGCTGAGGGTCGAAGGGTTAAGTAAGGTGTTTCGCTCAGGCGAAGCAGAACTGGTGCTCTTTGAGAATCTGTCTTTCGCGGTCGCCAAGGGAACGATGCTCGCGATCGTGGGGCAATCGGGTGCGGGAAAGAGTACCTTGTTGCACATCCTCGGGGCGCTTGATCGTCCTTCGGCGGGTGCGGTATATTGCGCAAACGCCCGCGTGAATTCGCTCTCTGAGGACGACGCCGCTGAGTTTCGTAACCGCGAAATCGGCTACGTCTGGCAGTTCCATTATCTGCTGCCGGAATTTACTGCCCTGGAGAACGTTGCGATGCCCTTGCTGACGCGCGGGCAAGCATTATCTGCCGCAAAACAAGAGGCTTCGCGGTGGTTGCGAGAAGTGGGACTGGAGGCGCGTGGGCACCATCGTTCGGGCGAGCTTTCCGGAGGCGAGCAGCAACGGCTGGCGCTGGCGCGGGCGCTCATCACTCAGCCGCAAGTCCTGCTGGCCGACGAACCTACCGGCGACCTCGATGGGCGCACCGGCGAATTGGTTTTTGAACTGGTCGCTCGCTTGCACCGGGAGCACCAGTTAACTTCTTTGATTGCCACGCACAATTTGGCATTTGCACGACGGTGCCATCGCGTTTTACGGTTGGATCGGGGCAAAATGGAAGAAATTGTTCCCGAATCGCTTCCGGCGTAACGAAAGGCAGCACAGAAACACGATTGAAGAGTGGAAATCGAGAAATTGGGGTTTGGAAAGGTAGAACGGCATGTTGAAAACGAATATCGCTGGGAGATTCGGCGATATAAATGCATAATTAAGAGTTCAGGGTAGGGCGGAGGGCGGGGCCCTCCTGCGGGAAGTCCGGGGGATATTGGTTTATGTTCGAACGCTACACAGAGAAAGCCAGGCGCGTTATCTTTTTCGCGCGATACGAGGCCAGCCAGTTTGGCTCTCCTTATATTGAGACCGAGCACTTGCTGCTCGGGCTGCTGCGCGAAGACAAAGCCCTGACCAATCGCTTCCTGCGCTCTCATGCCTCGGTGGAATCGATCCGGAAACAGATCGAGGGTCACACCACCATCCGCGAAAAAGTCTCGACGTCGGTCGACCTCCCGCTGAGCAACGAATGCAAGCGGGTGCTGGCATACGCGGCGGAAGAGGCCGAGCGGCTTTCCCACAAACATATTGGAACCGAGCACCTGCTGCTGGGACTGTTGCGCGAAGAAAAGTGTTTTGCGGCTGAGATTCTGCACGAGCGGGGATTGCGGCTTTCGACCATTCGCGAAGAGTTGGCGCGCACCAGCCAGGAAAAGGCGGCGCCGCAGCGCGGACAGCGGGAGTCTTCTTTACTGAGTGAGTTTTCCCGCGACCTGACGCAGTCGGCCATGGATAGCCAGCTCGACCCCTTAGTCGGCCGCGACAACGAAGTGGAACGCGTCGTCCAGATTCTCTGCCGCCGCACGAAAAACAACCCTGTGCTGATCGGCGAGCCGGGCGTAGGCAAGACGGCCATTGTGGAAGGCTTGGCCCAGCGCATCGCCGACGGCGAAGTTCCCTCGTTCCTGGCGGACAAACGCATTCTGGCGCTCGACCTTTCGCTGATCGTCGCCGGCACCAAGTATCGCGGACAGTTCGAAGAGCGCCTCAAGACCATCATGAAAGAGCTGATGGAGTCGCAGAATTCGATCATCTTCATCGATGAGTTGCACACCCTGGTGGGCGCGGGATCGGCCGAGGGCTCGCTCGACGCCGCCAACATCCTGAAACCGGCCCTGTCGCGCGGCGAAATTCAGTGCATTGGCGCAACCACGCCCGC
>JBAVVP010000199.1:0-29936 GCA_049697355.1 Terriglobales bacterium | reverse complement strand
GCTCAGGATGACAATTCATGAAAAGTGACCCTCGTGGACCTTCCCCCGACTTTCACCACGGGCTGCCGAGGGAGATGCGGCAAGCCGCGTCTCTACAGGGCCGTATCGCCCGGCTTGAGATCATTTTGACAGCGAACCCAGCGCCTCGCGAAACAGCGTGTCAAAACTCTGAGGACTTTTGCCGCTCCGCGCCGCCAAGAGCGCCTTCTCCGCCGCTATCCGCGGATAGCCGAGATTGACCAGGGCGGAAATCACATCTTCCTCGACCGGGCTGGCTTGCGGCGCGCTCATGGAAGTGTCGGAAGCTCCGGCGGCTGGCAGCTTGTCGCGCAGCTCCAGCACCATGCGCTCCGCCGTCTTCCTGCCGATGCCTGGAATGCGCGTGAGCCTTGCCAGGTCGCCTCCGCGAATCGCGCCCACCATCTCATCGGCGGGCATGCCGCTGAGGATCTTGATCGCGAGCGTTGGGCCGATCCCGCTCACGGTCAGCAGCTTTTCGAAAAGCTGCTTCTCGGCCAGGCGCAAGAATCCGTACAGGCTCAGCGCATCCTCGCGAACATGGGTGTGAATATGGAGCGCGACGTCAGCGCCTGCCGCGGGCATTTCCGTGAACGTCGGCACGCTGATCGAAACGTCATAGCCGACTCCGTGCGTTTCCACAATCGCCTGGTTCGGATGCTTCGCCAGCAGCGTTCCTCGAAGATGCGCAATCATCGGGGGTATTGTACGGCAGAATTGTACGGCAGACCGCCCGCCGGTTTTCCCGCCCTGGGCGGCGCC
The DNA here is from genome assembly GCA_049697355.1 of Terriglobales bacterium. Taxonomy (GTDB): domain Bacteria; phylum Acidobacteriota; class Terriglobia; order Terriglobales; family Acidobacteriaceae; genus Acidiflorens. Next base: position 29,156 of record JBAVVP010000199.1, on the reverse strand, counting down.
AATAAAATACACTTTTCCTTCCCGTTCCACAGGAAGTTCCAGTGCTTCACAGTATTTACACAGTGCAGCCGCAGTTTCCCGTTGCGCAAATCTTTCCGCTGCCGCAAAGTGCTTGCAGTCAAAAGCGTGAGACGTTCTGAAATCTGCTGCGAGAAAGGTTCAGCGTTGCCGGTGATTTCTCGAGAGTGAATCACCGGGGGAAATTCGGCACATGTCCAGTGTGCCGGCGCCCGGGCTTTGCGGCCTCCCCTGACATCCTTCTTTCGAGAGGGATGGACGCGCTGAGCTCTGACCCTAAAGCGCGAGCCTTGGGGAGCATCGATGCTGGCACTTTTGCGAGTGCGGTGGCGCGATGCGCTTTTGACCGGCGAGCTTGCTCAGCGATCTCGCTCGGCGAAAGACGGCAGATAGAACGTCCGCGATAACAATGCGGCTTGGGTGGCTGGCCCGAGCCGCATTTGTTTTTAGCTGTCAGCTCTCAGTTGTCAGCTCTCAGTTCTCAGTTAGAACCCTCTGAAGCTGCTGGCTGGTCTTTCTGCCTAGAACTGGTTTCATAAATGGTTTTGGGAAGGGCACGGCTTCAGCCGTGCCGCCCAGAGCCAATAAACACGCGGGCTTTAGCCCCTGAGGGACGTGCCTTCCGAGCTGAAAGACATTTATGAAACCAGCTCTACCTCTATGGAGAAACGGGTCCGGTGCGCGTGAACTTTCAAGAGTGGACGCTGGGAATCGAGAGTCGTCCGGCCCAGAGTTTCGGCGAGGTCAAGAGCCCACTCGTTCGCAAAGAACGCGAATGAGTGTGGCACCCGCACCCGGCGGGATGACGGTACGGCGAGTTTGTGATGAACGGGTAGAGATCTGATTGGGGTAGTTTCGAGGTTGAGGCGTTTAGCGGGCGAAGCCAGAGCCCTCGGCACACGCGGTTTTCGCGTGACGGGGTGGAGAAGCGGGAGCCCGCCCGAAATCCTGACCCAAGTTAACTCGTTGGTTCTTAAAGACTTTACCCGCAAGTCCTTTAAACCCAAAGACCTGGCGGGAGCCACCTCCTAAGTCTTTGATTCCAAAAGACCGGGGTTGGGAGGGGGTACCCAACCATCGACGGTTGGTTAAATAATCCAAGAGTAAATCGGCAGAAAAACAGTCAGCCCGTCTCGCGTTACCCCGTCTAACATATTTGCTTTTTATTCGCCCTGTGGCATACTGCGTTGCAGGCGTTGCCGAGCTTTGCTCGGCGGGACGGACGAATGCGTCCGTCCCTACGTGGTTTGCGAAAACGGGCGGGAGTTCATCGGCCAAGAATATTCATTTTCGGACCGGTTTTCCTGTGGTGCTCCTCATACGTCCACAGGGGAAAAAGATTTACGATGCAACGCACTCACTTAAACATCGTGGCTACTGTGGAAACCAGCATCGGGCGGTTGCCGGCTAATATCGAAGCCGAGCGCTCCATCCTGGGCGCGGTGCTGCTCGACAATCACGCCTTCAACGATGCGGCCGAGCATCTTAAGCCGGAAGACTTTTCCATTGACTCGCACCGGCGAATTTATTCGCGGATGATGGATTTGGCTGAATCTTCCCGGCCGATTGACATCATTACGCTGGTCGAAGAACTGGAACAAAAGAAGGACCTGCAGGCGGTCGGCGATGTCGGCTACATTTCCGGACTGCTGGATGGCGTCCCGGACCGGCCTTCGATCGAGCACTACGTGCGAATCGTCCGCGACAAGGCGATTCTGCGCGGGCTGATCAATGTTTCGAACACCGCTATTGCGAAGGCTAGCGAGCAGGCCGAGCCTGCCGACGAAATTCTTAACGACGCCGAAGCCGCCGTTTTCCAGCTCTCGGAGAAGCGGATTGGGAAAGGGTTTCAGAGTTTCAAGGAGATCTCGCGCAACTCCGGCGGGATCGACGCGCTGCTGCAACGCGGCGCGCGCATCACTGGACTCGCCACTCACTACACCGATCTCGACGAGATGACGAGCGGCTTTCAGAAATCGGACCTGGTGATTCTGGCGGCGCGGCCTTCGATGGGCAAGACGGCTCTGGCTATGAACATCGCCGAGAACGCGGCCATCGACGATGGCAAAGTGGTGGGCATCTTCTCGCTGGAAATGTCGAGCGAGGCTTTGCTGCAGCGGCTGCTTTGTTCACGCGCCATTGTCGACGCGCACAAGTTGAGGACCGGATCGCTCTGGGGCGACGACACTAAGAAAATCGTGCGCGCATCGGAGGAACTGGGTAACTCGCTCCTGTTCATCGACGACGCGCCCGGCGTTACCCTGAGCGAAATGCGGGCCAAGGCGCGGCGGCTGAAACAGGCGCAAGGGCGGCTGGACTTGCTGGTGGTGGACTACCTGCAGCTTATGTCCGGGGGCAGCAAGCGGTTTGAGAACCGGACGCAGGAAGTTTCTTCCATCTCGCGCGGACTGAAAGCCATTGCCAAAGAACTCGGGGTTCCAGTGCTGGCACTGTCGCAGCTTAGCCGCGCTCCCGAAAGCCGTGGCGGCGACCACCGGCCGCAGCTCTCCGATTTACGCGAATCGGGGTCGATTGAACAGGACGCCGACGTGGTTATGTTTATCTTCCGCGAGGAGATCTATAAACAGGACGATCCCGAACTTAGGGGCCGGGCCGAGATCATCGTCGCCAAGCAGCGCAACGGGCCCATCGGCAAGTTCAATCTGGCGTTTCTGCACAATTCCACCCGCTTTGCCAACATGGTCGAGGGCAATAGCGAACCCGGCGAATAAACTGGGAGCCGGCGTTCCTATCCATCCCGTTCAGGTTCCTGATTGGCATCCCGATTACCGACCGGCGAAGTTCGACCCTTGGATAGTTCCATCCTGTGGAAAATGTTGTGGATGAGAAGGCCAGGGTGCGGTATCGGACAGAACCGACCGGCTGGTCGGGACATTTAAGGGCCGCCGAGTTGTTCCTAAAGCTATGTTTCTAAGTTGGTTACCTATCGCTTGGGGGGAGAGTGGTCGAACCGCTTGCGAATCAGTACTTTCGTCACACAATCTGAGATTTGCACATAAACCAAAAGCTTCGGACCCGCATCGCCAGCGGTTCCGGCTCGTGTAACCTTCCCCTACGCCACTTCCGATCCGGGGAAAGCACCGGTTTCCAGGAGATTAGCCCTTGCTTGAGGGGTAACCTTTTGTGTCACCACGAGCTGTGACGAACCTCACGGCGGGGACCCTCGCCAAGACATACGCTCGTTCAGAAAGGAGGATCTCGCGGTCCTCATAGTCCAAGTCAGCGTGCCGCAGGAGAGCGCTGGCGTTTCCTTCGGTTCCAGCTCGGCAGCACGTCCAAACCCCTCTCGTATGCTCGTGGTCGGCAAGGAATGCGGCGCATTGACGGTTATGCGCGCGCCATCGACGCATGACGTTTGGGGAGGGTTGTGACTGGGGACTTCGACAACGGATCCTCATAACTTCTAACTTTGTGGTTCGGAGAAATTCCTATGCTGCATCTCGATACTGGTAACACGGGGTTCATGATTCTATGTACCAGCCTGGTCATGCTGATGACACCTGGCCTCGCGTTTTTCTACGGCGGCCTGGTCGGGCGCAAGAATGTGCTCGCCATCATGATTCAGAGTTTTGTGTCGATGGGCTGGACAACGGTGATCTGGTATCTGTATGGCTATTCGCTGTGTTTCAGCGGCGACTGGCACGGGGTCATCGGCAACTTCCACCTGGCATTTCTGCGCGGGGTCAATCTCACTACCCCCTCTTTGCCGAGCGACACCATCCCGGCATTTGTGTTCATTGCGTATCAGATGATGTTCGCCATCATTACTCCCGCACTCATCTCGGGAGCGTTCACCAACCGGGTCACGTTCAAGGCGTACATGCTGTTCCTGACGGGCTGGCTGACTTTTGTTTATTTTCCGTTCGTGCACATGGTTTGGGGTGGAGGTTTCCTGCAGCAATGGGGCGTGAAGGATTTCGCGGGCGGCATTGTGGTGCACAACATCGCGGGCATCGCCGCTTTGGCGTCGGTGCTGTACGTGGGGAAGCGGCACACGGCCGATCGCGGGCCGCACAGCATCCCCCTGGTTGCCCTGGGAACCGGCCTGCTGTGGTTCGGATGGTACGGGTTTAACGCGGGCAGCGAAATGCGAGTCGATTCAGTGACCGCCACCGCATTTCTCAATACCGATCTGGCCGCCTCGTTCGCGGCGGTTGCCTGGTTGCTGGTGGCATGGTTCAACGAAAAGAAACCTAAGCTCCTCGGCTTGCTGACGGGAGCCGTTGCCGGACTGGCCACCGTCACTCCCGCGGCGGGGTATGTTTCTCCGACCACGGCGGTCATCATTGGCGTGGTTGCTGGAGTGGTTTGCTACTACGCGGTGGAGATGAAGAACAAGCTGCAGTGGGATGACGCGCTGGATGTCTGGGGAGTCCACGGAGTCGGCGGCTTCCTCGGCATCGTCATGCTGGGAATTTTCGCCAACAAGCAATTCAATCCCGAGGGAGCGAACGGACTGCTCTACGGCGATCCGACGTTCCTGCTGAAGCAGGTGGTGGCGGTGACGTTCTCGTCGGTATGGGCGTTCGTGTTTACCTACGCGATGTTGCGCATCATCGACATGTTCACGACGGTGAAGGTCAGCGAGATGAGCGAGGAAATCGGCCTCGATGAATCCATCCACGGCGAACATGCCTACGAGGAGGGTCCCGAGCACGATTTCGTTCATGCGGGGATACGCTAGGCAAGTCTGACTGAGCAGCTGGGCCAAGGGCGTGGCTTCATCGGAAGCCATGCCCCAGGTTTTCGGAAAGCCCCTAGCCGCTGTCCTCGCCCACCTTCAGCAAGGCCAGGAAGGCTTCCTGGGGAATATCGACGCGGCCGATGCGCTTCATGCGCTGTTTGCCTTCTTTTTGCTTTTCCAGCAGTTTGCGTTTACGGCTGATATCGCCGCCGTAACATTTGGCGATTACGTTTTTGCGCATCGCGGGCACGGTTTCTCGGGCAATGATCTTGGCTCCAATCGCCGCCTGGATTGCCACTTCAAACATCTGCCGCGGAATCAGTTCCTTCATCTTCGCGGCCAGCGCTCGACCGCGATCATAGGCAAAATCGCGATGGATGATGGTCGACAACGCATCTACCGGCTCGCCGGCCACCATGATGTCGAGCTTGGCCATCGGCGAAACCCAGTTTCCGGACAGGTGGTAGTCGAGCGAAGCGTAACCTCGCGAAACCGACTTTAGCCGGTCGTAAAAATCGAGCACGATTTCATTCAGCGGCAGCTCGTACTGTAGCATCACGCGCGAAGAGCTGACGTATTCAAAACTCTTCTGCTTGCCGCGCTTTTCCTCGACCAGCTTGAGAATGCCGCCTACATATTCCTCGTTGGTCAAAATCACGGCGAGAATTACCGGCTCTTCGACTTTCGCGATCTCGCTGACATCGGGCCAGCGGGAGGGATTATCCACCTCGATCACAGTGCCGTCGGTTTTCGTAATTTGGTAGCGCACGCCCGGGGCCGTCGTGATCAGATCGAGATTGTATTCGCGCTCCAGGCGTTCCTGGATGATCTCCATGTGCAGCAGGCCGAGAAAGCCGCAGCGGAAGCCGAATCCGAGGGCCACCGAACTTTCCGGCTCGAAGAAGAACGACGAATCGTTCAGCTTCAATTTTTCCAAGGCTTCGCGCAGCGCCGTGTGCTCGTGCGCGTCCACGGTGTAGAGGCCGGCGAAAACCATGGGCTTGATTTCTTCGAACCCAGGCAAGGCCTGCAGCGAAGGGCGGTCGTCGTCAGTGATGGTGTCGCCGATTTTCGTATCGGCGACATTCTTGATATTGGCGATGATGAATCCGACTTCGCCGGCTACCAGTTCGTCGACCTCCACCGGCTTCGGCGTTAGCACGCCCAGCGTTTCCACCTGAAACACGTGGCCATTCGACCATAGCCGGACCTTCTGCCCTTTGCGCAACCGGCCTTCGAAGACGCGCGCCAGCACCACCACTCCGCGATAGGGATCGAACCAGGAATCGAAGAGCAAGGCTTGGAGATGGCGTTCCGGTGCGCCTTTTGGCGGGGGAACGCGCTTCACGATTGCCTCGAGAACGTCGGGTACGCCCTGGCCGGTCTTGGCGCTGATCAGCAAGGCGTCGGAGGCATCGAGGCCGACCGCGCTCTCGATCATTTCCTTGGTGCGTGGGATGTCGGCGCTCTGCAGGTCGATCTTGTTGATCACGGGGATGATTTCCAGGCCGTGATTGATTGCCAGGTAAGAGTTCGCGAGCGTCTGTGCTTCCACGCCCTGCGACGCGTCCACCACCAGGAGGGCGCCTTCGCAGGCGGCCAGCGAGCGCGAGACTTCGTAGGAAAAATCCACATGGCCCGGCGTATCGATCAGGTTGAGCTGATAAATTTGTCCGTCCTGCGCGGGATACAACATGCGGACGGCGTGAGCTTTGATGGTGATGCCTCGCTCGCGCTCCAGGTCCATCGAGTCCAGAACCTGCTCCTGCATTTCGCGCATGGCGAGGGACCCGGTCAGCTCCAGCAGGCGGTCGGCGAGCGTGGATTTTCCGTGATCGATGTGCGCAATGATCGCAAAATTGCGGATGCGGGCGGCTTCCATGAAGGTGCTTCGATTCTAGCAGGGTGCGGCGCGGGCGCTGGCGTCCGTGGCCCTGGGCTAAGCGAAGAACCCTCCGCTAATCCGACGCCGCCTCCGGGGTAGGGGTCCTTCGACTCCGCCTGCTTTTCACTTCGTGAAAGCAGGCTTCGCCCAGGATGACAATTTATGAAAGGGCCACCAGCGGACAACAACTAGACAGAATCCGGTATCATAGACAGATACTCCTCCCGGAGGGGTGATGGCAGTTCCTGTATCCCAGATGTGGACAGTGGCCTCGTACGTTTTGCGCCAGAAACTGGCCGGACGCACGCGCTATCCGCTCGTGCTCATGCTCGAGCCGCTGTTCCGCTGCAACCTGGCCTGTGCCGGATGCGGCAAGATCCAGTACCCGACCCACATCCTGAAAACAGATCTCTCACCGGAAGACTGCTTTAAGGCGGTGGATGAGTGCGGAGCGCCGATGGTTTCGATACCGGGCGGCGAGCCGCTGATGCATCCGCAGATCGCCGAGATTGTGGAAGGCCTGCTGGCACGCAAGAAATATATTTATCTCTGCACCAACGCACTGTTGCTGAAAGAAAAGTTGCACCTGTTCAAGCCGAGCAAGTATTTGAGCTTCTCGGTTCACGTGGACGGGCAGAAGGAGCACCACGATTTTTCCGTGTGCCGCGAAGGCGGATACGAGCTTGCGCTCGACGGGATCCGCGCGGCCGTCGCAGCCGGGTTCCGCGTGACCACCAACACCACGCTGTTCGATGGCGCCGATCCCAACAGCGTGCGCAAATTCTTCGACGAGATGATGGAGGTCGGGGTCGAGAGCATGATGGTCTCGCCCGGATATTCCTACGATAAGGCGCCCGACCAGAAACATTTCATGGGACGGGCCCGCATCCGCCGGATGTTCCGCGCCATGCTTTCGAATCGCAAGAAGACTTGGCGGTTCAACCAGTCGCCGCTCTTTCTCGAATACCTGATGGGCAAGCGCCACTACAAGTGCACGCCCTGGGGCATGCCGACCTATAACATTTTCGGATGGCAGAAGCCCTGCTACCTGCTACAGGACGGGTACGCTGAGTCGTACAAAGAATTGATGGAAACGACGGAGTGGGCGAGCTACGGCACCGAGTCGGGCAATCCGCAGTGCGCCAACTGCATGGTGCATTGTGGCTACGAACCTTCTTCGGTGGACGATACGTTTGGATCGCTGCGTGGATTCGCCGACACGGTGAAGGCGACATTCTCGCTTTATCCCGACAAAGAGGCGCTCGCCGATCTGGAGCGGGAGGTGCGGCCGGTGCACTCTTACAATCCGCTGGTCCAGATTGAAGCGCCCACTGCGACTCCGCAGGCGGAAGAAAGCCACGCATGAGCGGTCGCGAACATGGGCACGATCCTCTGTTACCGCACGGGGCACAAGCCGTTGCTGCGCCGCCGTTGCGCCCGGCCGACGAACTTGAAGTTGTCCCCGGCTTCGAGCGCGAAAATCTTCAGGGGTGGATTCCGCAGCTGGCTACCGAGGCCGATGTGCGCGCGGTGATCGAAAAGGCGTTTGATTATCGCGGCGATGTAACCATTTCACGTAAAGATGGATCGCAGCTCACCGGATATCTTTTCGACCGCCGCATTGGTTCGACGCTCGCGCATTCCGTCGTGCGTCTGATGCTTGCCGGCAGCAATGAGCGGCCGGCTATCCCCTACACCGAAATTGCCGCCATTGTTTTTTCTGGACGCGACACCGCCGCCGGCAAGAGCTACGAAGCCTGGGTGAAGAAGTATTGGGAAAAGCGCGCTGCGGGCGAGAGGAATATTTCGATTGAGCCCGAAGCGCTGGAGTAGCCCAGGAATTCTATTATCTAATCTGGACTGAGTCGATGGAAGCTAAGAACTCCACGTTATTGTTCGTCATTCCAACCCGTCTTAAAGCCTAGCTTTTCGTTTAGCTCCCATGGTCCGCACCACAGCACGTTCAGACTTTGGCATACATCTGGGACATGCCGATTGTGTCGTTGTTTGTTGGGTTTCGAGACTTCCGTGGTTACGATGCACCGTTCGGCATTTCCGAAGGCATATGCAATTAAGAACGGATCGCGCCCGATCTTTTCGACCTCGTCATCGGTAAGATCTTTTGCGTAGCCCTCGGCGACGACGCGACGAACAAGTTCCGGATTTGGTATCTCATCCAAAACGAGCGCTGCACGATTTTTGTCGTTCTTCACCCAATCCAGCAGTTCGTCATCCTCTTTGCGACCCTCGAGTACCTCTTCATACATTTCAACCGGGATTTTCACGAGTCCAGTCTCAGCCTGATGCTGCACCCAGCTCCAAAACTCAGGTACTCGACCAATCGGGTAATAAGTGTTTGCCGCCGTGATCAGAATGTTCGCGTCAAGCAGGTATAGCACTATTCGCCCCCTCGACGAGGCGGTTCGCCTGACAAAAGCGGTTCGACATTTCTAGCGCGCACTCCGAGGAGCCGCCCTGCTTTCGTATACGTGAGAAGGCCCTCACCCAGCGAGCGCTCCGCAAGATCCAAAAGAGCTTTTCCTATCCGATGCCGCCTAACAACGTAATAGCTGGGGCCTCCTTCTTTGTTCGCCTGCTTTAGCGCTTCTCGCTCCTTGTGTTCCAACCAATCTCGTCTAAATCGCTCTTTCAGGTCGCTCCACATCTTGAAGCTAACAGCGCCCATTCGAAATACTCTGTACGCCACCATAGCGCGGCTGATTTTGCGCTGGCCTGCGAACTTACCTACGGCTTCCACGAGTTGGTCGAAAGGCAACCGCTCAATTCGAGCGAATTCCTCAAGTTCCCTTGGGGGGAGGAGTATTTCTGCGGCGACATCGCTGCAGTATTGCTCAATTGCTAGTTCGGTGGCCCATCCGCTTATGCCCGTATCGCCCAGCCACAAATGAGCTACCTCATGCAACATCGTGAAGGACCATGCAGATCGCGCATCATTGTCATTAACGATGGCAATTGGCGCTATCTCATCTGCCATCGCAAAGCCGCGAAAAGTATCGACGGGGATATTGGTGTGGTGGGTGCCCAAGTTTCCAAGGAGAAGGACAAAGATTCCCGTGTCCTCAACCCTAAAACGCAGATATGCAAACGCGTCTTCGACTGAGTTTTGCTGGCGAAACCTCGTCAAATCGAAGTCGATCTGTCGGACGATGCGTTCCGCCAATCTGGCTACCGGAACATGCATCGTTGCTGAGCCGATAAATGGCAGCTTTTCCGCCTCCGCATCCTCTAGAAGGGACCTGATGATGCTCTGTCGTCCGCGAATATCTCGAATCAATGCGTCAAGGACAGGATTGAAAAGAGGAGGCTCACCTCCCGGCAACGTCCGAAAATCTTTTCCCCGGTCGCCCGTCTTTGGAGGTCTTTCCAAGTAGAAGACGAGTAAGGAACGACGATAGGCCTTAGCCATTCTCAGTAGCAGGGGTCGAGATGGTTCCTCAATACCGGCTTCAAGTGCCGCTAACCGGTCGGCACCAGACACTCCATGCGCTTCCTTCAGTTCTATTGCGTGGGCTGCCTCGTGGAGCGACAATCCGGCTCCTTTTCGTGCCCATTCGAAGATTTCGGGATTTAGCGCTGGCATATATCTGTGATTTTACGCGCGGTTCCTCATGTCTGCTACGACCCGCCTTTATCGTACGACGCCACCCAACGACACCTATACAATATCTCCGTGCTTGTGCTCGCTTCTGCTTCGCCGCGCCGCCAGGAATTGCTGCGCAACGCTCGAATTCGTTTCGAAGTGCAGCCTGCGCATATCCCGGAAGACCCGCTGCCGGGAGAATCCGCTAAAGAGTGTGCCGAGCGCCTTGCGCGCGAGAAGGCACTGGCGATTTCACGTCAACGTCCGCACGATTGTGTGCTCGGAGCCGACACCGTGGTTGTGGTCGATGGCCAGATTCTCGGCAAGCCCTCCGATGCCGCGGATGCCGCGCGCATGTTGCGCTCGCTCTCAGGGCGCGAGCATCAGGTGATTACTGGTGTGTGTTTGGTGGTCGGTGGGCAGGGGTCGGTGGCCAGTGAAACCACTTCGGTGACGATGTCCGAAATCTCTGAGAAGGAGATCGCTGACTATATCGCCAGCGGCGAGCCTATGGACAAAGCGGGAGCCTATGGGATTCAGGGCATCGCTTCCCGCTGGATTCCTCGCATCGAAGGCGATTACAGCAACGTGGTGGGACTGCCGGTGGCGCTGGTGTGGCGGATGCTGCGGCAGGGTGGAGTTGTGTAGCGTGGATTCTTGGTTGCGCCAGCACGCGGGCGAGTCGCCCGCGTCCACACTTGCTACGGTTTCTTCTCTTCGCCTTCTTCGCCTTCTTTGATGGCGGACTTGAAATTCTTGATGCCTTCGCCCAAGCCCTTGCCGAGGCTGGCGAGTTTGCTCGGTCCGAAGATGAGGAGGGCAACGGCAAGAATCAGCAGAATCTCAGGCAATCCCAGTTTTCCCGGCATAAGAACCTCCAGCGGGGTTGCCCGGCGCGGGCGTAACGGCAGTCCAAGGACCCCAAAGTTGATTCTAACAGCCTGTGGTTAAAGTGAGAACCCGGCTTTTCAATTCGCTGAGCTCAGGATGACAATTCATAAAAATGAAAATTCATGAGACGACAGTTCATGAGTGGTGTCGCTCATGCGCGGTCACACGGCTTCGATCAGCGCGGCCAGGAGGGCGGCGCGGCGAGGCAACTCCGAGATCAGGATGTGCTCGTGCGGGGCGTGGGCTCCGTCGCCTACGGCGCCGAGACCGTCAAGGGTTGGGATGCCCAATCCGGCGGTGAAATTGCCATCGGAGCCGCCGCCCACCGCGGCTTCGCCTAGCTTCCATCCCAGGTCGTGGGCGATGGCCCTGGCCTGCTCGTATAACGCGGCGACCCCGGCGGTGCGTTCCATGGGCGGACGGTTGATGCCTCCGGTGACCTCGATTTTGCACTTGCGGTTGAAGGGGCGGAGGCTGCGCATCTTCTTGTCGATTCCGGCGGCGTCTTTGATGCGCGCGATGCGGACATCGACCTGCGCCGCCGCTTCAGCCGGAACCACGTTGGTGCGCGATCCGCCGCTTACCATGCCGACGCTTACGGTCACGCCCTTCTTTATTTCGGTAAAGCTGGACACTTTTTGGATTTGACGCGCCAGCTCCAGAATCGCGTTTACGCCCTTCTGGAAATCGAGGCCGGCATGAGACGCCTTGCCGGTAACTTTGATGAGGTACTCGCCAACTCCCTTGCGGGCGGTTTTCACGGCACCCTCGAAGCCATAGGAAGGTTCGAGGACGAGCACGGCCGCAGCTTTTTTCGCCAGCGACTCGGTGATGGCTCGCGACGAATCGCTGCCGACTTCCTCGTCGGATACCAGTAGAACGGTCGCGGGGCGCGGCAATGCGCCCTGCCAGTCTTCTTTGTGCCAGTCTTCGAGAGCGGCGAGCGCGTGGAGCATCAATGCGATGCCCGATTTCATATCGAGGACGCCGGGGCCGGTCAGCTTGTCGCCGTTGGTGCGGCACGGCATGGCGGCGAGCGTGCCCAGCGGATAGACGGTGTCGTAGTGACCGAGCAGCAGTATCGGTTTCGCCGACTTGCCTCCGAAGTTCACCTGCAGGTGATTGCCGAAGTTTTTCGCCTGGTGAATTCGAACTTCGCCGCCGAGCTTGGAAAACTTCTGGGCGACCGCCTCGGCGATCTGGTCCACAGCGGCCTTGTTGTCGCTGGGAGATTCGAACTCGACCAGCTCGCGGATGGTCGAGACGATTTCGTCGCGGCGTTGGTTGAAATAGGCAAGGCGACGTTGCACTTCGGAGTGTGCGTGAGAACTCGGTCGTCCCTCCGGGACTTTGATCATTTTGCCCACTTTCCCCAGCGCTGAAGCGCTGGGCTCAGTTAGTTCGCCCCTCCAGGGCTGGATTCTCCGTTATTCGTTCCACCAGATTGCCCCAAAAGCATTTTCACACGCACACTGAAACCCCTTGCCCTTCCTAAACTAGAAGGTATCAAGCTATCGCATCCATGGCCATTCGGGATAGTGGAGCGCGACCAAGGTGGATGAAAGAGCCAGGTTCGTTCGGGAGGGCTCGTTACTTTAGTACGTAAAAGCTTCTCGCATGTCACCTTATAATTTTCGAATGCAGCGCGGCACAAGATTTGGAACCTTCCTTCTCGTGATCGGCCTGGCGGTCCATTGCAGCGCCAAGCAACTCGCGGTGGTCGTGGAAAAAGCGAATCCGACGTCGGGTCTCACTTCTATCAATCTCGTCAAGATTCTCAAAGGTCAAACCCGGACTTGGCCGGACGGCTCGGCGGTCACGGTGGTGATCCGGGAGCCCGGGTCTCCGGAAATGCAAATCGCGCAGGAACGACTATACAAGGCTTCGTTGGACGAGATGAAGGCGCTTATAACCGCTCATAAAGGTTCCATCGTGGTCGCCAGTTCGGATGAAGACTTGCTGCGTTTCGTGGGATCCACGCGCGGCGCTATTGGCCTGGTCGACGTGTATTCCATCACCCATGACGTCAAGGTGTTGAAGATCGACGACCTGCTTCCGCTGGAAGCGGGATATTTGTTGCGAGGGAAATAGAGGCCTTCATGCTTAGCAAGCGTGCAGCGATTTTTGCGTTCGTGTTACTCACCGCCGGTCTGTCGATGGCTTACGCGGCGGAGGCAGCGCCGAAGGAAGAGACGCTTCCCGTGAGCACTCGCTCGGCCAAGGCGCGGCATGTATTCGAGCAGGGTCTGGCGCGCTTTCAGAGTGACCTGAGGGTTGAAACCGCGGTGAATATCTGGGAGCAAGCGGTCAGGAAAGATCGCAATTTCGCTCTGGCGCACGGGTTTATCGCGTTCGTTTCCCGGGATCCGGTCGAACAGGCGAGCCACCGCCGGGCAGCGCTGGCGTTGTCGAAGAAGGTTACGAAGGGCGAGCAGTTGTTCATCGCCTGGATGGCGGACGCCAGCGACGGACATTTTCTCGAGGCCATTGCGGACATGAACCAGGTTTTGGGTCTTTATCCGCACGACCAGAACCTGACATGGTTTGCGGGTTGGTGGCTGATCCACCAGAACGAGGACGAAAGAGCCATCCCGTACTTTGAGCGCACGACCATGTTTCCGGGCTCGTGGAACGAACTTGCCTATTGCTATGCCGCTCGTCACGATTGGCCAAAAATGCAGGCCGCGGCTCAGAAATACTTGGAACTGGTTCCGAAAGAGCCCAACCCGCATGACAGCCTCGCAGAGCTCTCGCGGTTGATGGGACGATTCGACGATGCGTTCTCAGAGTATCGGGCCGCCTTGCAGCTTGATCCAACTTTCTCGTCGGCGCAGCTCGGGATTGCGGACACCTACGCGTTAGCGGGAGATCAGGTTCGGGCACGGGTGGAATACGACAAGGCGATCAAAATGGCTCCCTCGGAGGCGCAGGCGGCCGAGTGGGCGCTGCAGTCGGCGGCTACCTACGTGCGCGAGAAGAATTTCGCGGTGGCGGATAAAGCCTTTCGCGCCGTTGCCAGCCAGGCCCGGGCCAAGGGACTGGGGGAGATGGAAGCCGAAGCGTACCGGCAGATGGCTCTCTATCAGAAGGGTCCGAAGGCGGCACTGAAACTGCTGAGCAAGGCGAGCGATGTGTTGAAAGAAGACAAGGGGATGAGCCAGGCCGCACGGGACGAGGAAATGGCGGTTGTGCTCTATGCCATGGTTCTTCGCGATCTCGACGCGGGCAATCGAGCAAAGGCGGAAAGTTCGGTCGCTGACCTTAAGCAGCTGGCGACCTCGAGCCGGCGCACGACGATCCAGCATGCCTACTACAGCGCGCACGGCGCCGTGCTGGCCTCCGAAGGCAAGTGGGACAATGCGGTGCAGGATCTGGAAGAGGACAACCGCGATCCGTTTGCGCTGCGCACGCTGGTGCTGGCGTACCAGAAGCTCGGCAAACACGCGGAGTCGAACCAAGCGGCAGAAACTCTGTTGAATCTGAATCGCCCCACGCTGGAACAGGCTCTGATTGTTCCGGCCTTCCGGCTGCTGCGGCAGGGAGAGCGCCGCGGGCAGTTTGGCGGCGCGGAACCAAGAACCGCCGATGCGCCGGCGAGCCGATGACTTATCAGCCTGTGGTCAAACTCTAGCGCCCCCAACCAGCGCCTGAAGGCGCTTTAATAATGCGGCACTTGCGGTATGCCTGAAGGCATACCCTGATACAGATCTGACTTGCGCCACAGGCTGTTAGCAGCGTAGGTGCGTGCTGGGTTCTGCGTTGGAGGACTCCCGGCCCTCCCCCTTACCAGGCAGTCAACATGCCAGAGCATTCAACCGGTCTATGGTTCGTGCCGCGATTTCCTCGGGAGATCCCTTGGCTAGAATCGGCAGCAGCAGGCCGAGATCCTTGTAGAACTGGATGAGGGGCGCGGTGCTTCGGTCGTAGGCTTCCAGACGGACGGCGACGGCCTCGGGGCGGTCGTCTTCGCGCTGCAGCAGGCGTCCGCCGCAGCGATCGCAGATGCCCTCGAACTTCGGCGGCCGTTCTTTCACGTTGAACACCGACTTGCATTTTTCGCAAGTGCGGCGGCCGCTCAGGCGGCCGACGATTTCGTCCACCGGCAGTTCGTAGTTCACCACTGCGCTGAGAGACAAGTTCTCGTGCTCCATCAACTCTCTGAGTGATTGGGCCTGGCCCAGGGTGCGGGGGAACCCGTCGAGGATGAAGCCGCCGCAGTGGAGGATGCACTTGCTGCGCTCGCGCACCATCTCCCAAACGGTGGAATCGGGCACCAGGTCGCCGCGGCGCATGTACTGGGTTGCCGCCTTCATGGCGGGGGATTGCTCGCATTCGGGCCGCTTGCTGGCCGCACGAAAGACGTCTCCGGTCGAGAGATGGCAAGCGCCGAGACGCGCCGTCAGGATTTCGGCCTGCGTGCCTTTGCCCACTCCCGGGGCGCCTAAAAGGATCAGCCGGCAAGGGTTCTTGCTCTCGGCTGGAACAGCGGAGCAATCGGACGAAGGGTTTTGTAACCACGCTGCGCGGTCGTTCTTGATAAGGGGGCTCATTTCCATAAGCTGGCACAGGGGCGAGGGGCTTGCAGTGATGGTGATCACGGGGTGAGGTGCTGCGCTACGATGCCGATAAAGTCGCTGGAGGTGATTATCTTAGTCTGCTTCCAGAATTGCTAACTCCAAAAGCACCAGCTTCGTCTAACGGCATGGGACGAAATGTGTCATCCACTACCAGCGTCGATGCCCAGCCCCTAAAGGGGCGTGTGATTGTGAGGAACGTACGGTATCGCTAAAGCGATCCCCCTGATACGAACCGGGGGTCTCCCGCGGCCGTTCAAGTGTGCTTGCGCGCGGGCTGCTAAACTCTCTTTCATCCAAGCTAGGTTTTTCCAGCGGTTCAATTTGAACGGCAGTACGTCTAAACTGAATACCCAAAACGAGGGTTTCCTAACTTGCGCAAATTCCGGTCGTGTTTGAAGAGTGGTATTACTGCTTGTTCTTTTCTGCTGCTCACGGTTACGGTTCTCGCCCAGGCGGTTCCTCCGGAACTGGTGAATGGGCTCAAATGGCGGCTGATCGGCCCTTTTCGCGGTGGACGCGTGGTGGCCGTGGCGGGCGTACCGGGCGACTCGGCTACCTTCTATTTCGGCTCGGTCGATGGCGGCATCTGGAAAACAACCGACGCCGGAGTGGTCTGGACGCCCATTTTTGACGGCCAGCCGGTGGCCTCGATCGGCGCCCTGGCCGTGGCCCCCTCCGATCCTAAAACCATCTATGCGGGAACCGGCGAGACCGACATTCGTTCTGACCTTTCTACGGGCAATGGCGTCTACAAATCGACCGACGGCGGTGCGACGTGGAATCACATTGGCCTGGGCGACACGCGCCAGATCAGCCGGATTGTGATCGATCCCCAGAATCCGGCCATAGTTTATGTTGGCGCTCTGGGGCACGCTTATGGGCGCAACGAAGAGCGCGGCGTTTATAAATCCGTCGATGGAGGAACGCATTGGACGCGGGTTCTCGATCTGGGGCCTGAAGTCGGCATATCGGATTTGGCGATGTGTACTTCGGCGCCGCGGCTCTTGTTTGCCGGCGCGTGGCATAGCCATCGTCCGCCGTGGAGCACGTACGCTCCGATCGATGGACCCGGCAGCGGCCTTTACCGCTCTCAAGATGCGGGCAAAACATGGTCGCGGCTCGAGGGGTACGGGCTGCCCGCGGGCGATTGGGGGCGGGTCGGCGTCGATGTTGCGCCCGACGGCAAGCGTGTGTACGCCCTGATCGAGGCTAAAGGATCCGAGGCGAAGAATTCCGGGCTCTATCGCTCCGACGATGGAGGCAACACCTGGGTACTGGCCAACGGCGATCCGCGGCTGACCAGCCGGGCTTGGTATTTCGCTCGCATCTCGATTGACCCGCAGAACTCCGATGTGATCTATGTCCCGAATATTGCTCTCTATCGATCCGAGGACGGCGGGAAGACGATTTCGATTTTGCGGGGCGCGCCCGGTGGCGACGACTATCACCAGCTCTGGATCGATCCCAGGGATTCGGCCCGGATGGTGCTCGGAACCGACCAGGGAACGACGATCAGCCTGAATCGCGGCCAGACGTGGAGCAGTTGGTATAACCAGCCCACGGCACAGCTCTATCATGTGACGACCGACAATCAGTTCCCTTACGTTGTGTATGGCGCGCAGCAGGATACCGGCGCTGCCGCAGTGGTAAGCCGCACCGACCACGGCCAGATCACGCCGCGGGATTGGTTCCCGGCCGGCCCCAGCGAGAGCGGATACCTGGCGCTCGATCCGAAAGAGCCCGACATCATTTATCTGAGTGGGACTTTCGGTACGGTTGCCCGCTTCAACAAACGGACTGGATTCAGCCAGGACATCACTCCATGGCCAGCATTTCGGTGGGACTCGGAAGTCCATGAGCGCAAATATCGCGCGCCCTGGACCCCGCCGCTGGTACTTTCCCCGGCTGACCTTACAACGCTCTATCTGGGGACGCAGTATGTGATGAAGACGGTCGATGGCGGTCTGCACTGGGAGACCATCAGCCCCGATCTCACCGGAGCGGCCGGTGACGCACGCGATTCAAAAGCTCCGAAACCGCCGAGTTCGCCATCGCAAGGTTCGCCAACGGTCGAGGAAGCTAAACGCGCTGGTTATGGCGTGGTGTTCACGATCGCGCCCTCGCCGCTCAACCACGAATTGATTTGGGTGGGAAGCGACACGGGATTGATTCATCTTACCCGCGATGGAGGAAAGAACTGGAAAGATGTCACCCCGCCGGGACTGAGCGACTGGAGCAAGATCTCTCTGATTGAAACCTCGCATTTCGATCCCGCTGTCGCGTATGCCGCCGTTGATCGCGGTCGCCTCGACGATCAGACGCCATACCTCTATCGCACACGGGACTATGGGGCTACCTGGCAACCGATCACGAACGGCATTACTGCCCCAGCATTCTTGCGCGCCGTTCGCGAAGACCCGCAGAGCCGAGGGCTCCTCTTCGCGGGAACTGAATTTGGAGTTTACGCATCGTGGGACGACGGCGACCACTGGCAGTCCTTGCAACTGAACCTGCCCGTCAGCTCGGTTCGCGATCTTGCTATCCGCGGAGATGACCTGGTGGTGGCCACGCACGGGCGTTCCTTCTGGATTCTCGATAACATCACGCCGCTTCGCCAGGCACTTGAGGCGAGAAAAGCCGGCGGCCCGTGGCTTTACCGCCCAGCCACAGCCGTTCGTGTGGACAACGACTTTTTTACCGGTACGCCGCTTCCGCCCGAGGAGCCAACGGCACAGAATCCTCCAAGTGGCGCGATGATCGATTATTTCCTTCCGTCCGCGGCGAGCGCGGTTCGGCTGGAAGTCTTCGATTCGCAGCAGAATCTCATCCGTAAGTTTTCTTCGGAGGATCATTCTTCAGAGAGTCAGCGCGCGGCGAAACACGCGACCCTGCCCGTTGCCGAGCGCTGGTTTCCCAAGCCTGAAGTCCTCGAGAAGACTGCCGGAATGCATCGCTTCGTCTGGAACCTGACGTGGGGTAGTTCGGGCGGTCCAGCCGCGGACGAAGACTCCGAGTACCGCAATCCGAGCGGGCCGAAAGCAGTACCGGGAGTCTTCCAGGTCCGCCTGACGGTGGATGGAAAAACGCAAAACCAATCGCTAGAAGTCATCATGGACCCACGCTCGCCCGCGACTCCCGAGGAACTGACGCAGCAGTTGCAGTTGGGCCGGCAGATCTTTGGCGAAACCATCGACGCGAGGCGCGCACTGGCCGAGATTGGCTCGGTTCAGAAACAACTGGCTGACATGCAACAGAAGCTGGGGCTGCGGAACTTAGGGGCACAAAGCGCACAGCTCAAGTCAGCGCTGGAGGAGGCACGATCCGAGGCCAGCAAGATTCTTGTGAACAAGACTCTCTTGAACACGGGACACGCCGAGGAGGGCCCCGGGCTGGAAGAAGCCTACGCGGGTCTGGCATCGGCACTGCGGGTCGTCGAGAGCGGAGATCGCGCCGTGCCGTCGCAGGCCATCGCGGTTTACACGGAGTCAAGCCAACAGGTAAAAGCGCGCATCGCGGAGTGGGACAGATTCAAGCAAACTAGGTTGGCGCAACTCAACCAGCAATTGCGTGAGGCTAACTTGGCTCCGATCGCGATCTCTGAAATTGAGCGGGAAGTCGAGTTTCTGATGTCGCGCTAGAATTCCTCACTGCAACGCTGGGGTAAGCTCGGGCTCCCGTCCGGGGCGGCATTCTCGACAAGAAGCTCACCTCAGGCGCTAAAGCGCGACACCTAGTTAACAACTTACGGCACGACTGAAGTCGTGCCCTACCCGAATACGTCCGATCGAGAAGATTCAAGCGACCTTCCCGCCACGCAGACGAAAAAACAAAACAATAACTTGACAAGTTCATGACAAGCGCACGCGGAGGATTCCTTACTGTGTCTTCAGTCCCTTCCTGCGGACGTTCTAGTTATGAAGATACTGGCGGCGATCTGCGCGTTGCTGTTCTCGGCGGGATCGATGTTTGGTCAAGGCGCCGTCCGTCAAGATACTGCGATCACAGCTGTAACTGGTGAAAGCTGGCTCCATCACCTTCACCGGCCGTTTGACGAAACCAGCATGGGCAAGACTTTCCGCTTGGGGCCGCCCGATGCGGCGACCGACTTGGCCGCGCCTCATTTGCGAAGTTCAAGCGTGGGGGCGCGGACTCTGCACGGCTCGGACTTGTACCGCCTGAATTGCCAGGGATGTCATGGCGAATCGGGTCTCGGGGCTCCGCCGGAAATCGGATCGGTGATCAACCCAGTCCGCGCAACTTCCAGTGTGCTGGTTAGTGAACGCATGAAGAAAGCGGGCATGGGAATAAGTCGCCGACAGACGGCGGAGTTAGTAAATCAGTCACGAGACTTATTACTAAAGCGGCTTCACGAGGGCGGGCAGGACATGCCTTCGTTCCATTACTTGAGGGAAGCGGAAGTTCGTTCGCTGGTGGCTTACCTGAAGCAGCTTGCCGGCGTGCCGGGCGCTGAACAAGAACAAGTTGCCATTCAAGAATCGCACGATCGCATCGGCGAGCTGATCGTGAAATCCACCTGCCACACGTGTCATGGCGCAACAGGGCTGAATCCCACGTCCGCGGAGCTTTTCGAAGGCGCAATCCCTCCTCTAAGCGAGCTCCCCGCGCGTGTGAACCGGGCACAGTTGGCGCGGAAAGTCACGGGCGGCGCGCCCGTGATTATGGGCACGCCCCCCTCGGCCTATCGCGGACGGATGCCGGTGTTCAGCTATTTGAGCGAGGACGAAGCCGCGGATATTTATGAATACCTCACAAGATATCCGCCCGTCGAATTGGCCAGCGTTAACCATGGGGCGGAGAACCAGGGTGCGGAAACGTCTCGACCTGATGCAAACGATTGGCCGGCCGATCCCAGCGGAGCGCGGGCCACGACGCCACATCCTGCGCTTCAAACCGCGCCACAAGCCGTGCCGTCTCAAGATCGGGTTCCGCGCGAACCGGCCGAATCGGTTGCTTTGTGGGTCGGAGTGGGATTGTACACGGCCGTCCTCCTGGGGCTAATGTGTTGGATCACGCGGCGTGAGTTCCGGAGGCTTACGGTCGAGAGTCAGATCCGCAGAGCGCGCCCGCCGGGACTGGGCCCCGAGCCGTGGGTCACACACCATACTGCCCCCAATCTGATCGTGGACTTTCAAGGCTGGTGCACTGAGTCCGCGGAACGCAGCCCATCGGATTGGGTCCCGGGAAGACGAACGTCCTAGTCGTAGCGAAGGCGTGGACGGGTGGATGGAAGGCAAGAGGCCGGACCCCGCGCAAACGTGTATTACTGCTTTCTTCCTGATTCTGGTCTAGGCGTAAGGTCACCGGCTCGCACACGCTCGCTAGCAAAAGAACTGGCGGAGAGGGAGGGATTCGAACCCCCGATACCCTTTCAGGTATGCCGGTTTTCAAGACCGGTGCCATCAACCACTCGGCCACCTCTCCGTGGCTCTTATTGTTGTACTACAGACAGCATTTTACGGCAGAGGCGATGCCAGCGAGGCGGAGGATCGCGAACAGAACACTGAGCCTGGATTGCGCGGTTATGAGGCCTCGCTACTCACTTCTCACTTCTGCGCAAATAATTACAGAACCGTGCTGCGTCATCAATCGCAGTGACTCATGCACTTCACTGCAATGGCGGCTTGGTGTTACAACGATACAGGAAGCCGCCCGCCGCGTCCGGTTCAGATCAAGGCTAGCTCGTGTGCGGAGAAGCTCGGTAACCGCACGAAAGGACAGGATTCCCCATGAAGGCTTTAGTGAAGAGCCGCTCTGAGCGCGGTCTATGGCTCGAAGATGTGCCCGAGCCGGAAATCGGCATTAACGATGTCAAAATTCGCGTGCTGCTCACCGGGATCTGCGGCACCGATCTCCATATCTACCAATGGGACGATTGGGCGAAGAAGACCATTCCCGTGCCGCTCGTCATCGGGCACGAATTTGTGGGTGAGATCGCCGCGGTCGGTTCGAACGTTGCCGATTTCCGGGTTGGGGAGCTGGTGAGCGGAGAAGGGCACGTAATTTGCGGGCGCTGCCGCAATTGCCTGGCCGGCCGCCGGCATTTGTGCGCACACACAAAGGGAGTCGGGGTCAATCGGCCGGGATGCTTCGCGGAATTTATTGTTCTGCCGATGAGCAATATCTGGAAACATAATCCCAAGATCAATCCTGAGATTGCCGCGATCTTTGATCCGTTTGGCAACGCGGTACACACGGCATTGTCGTTTCCGGTTCTGGGCGAGGATGTCCTGATCACCGGAGCGGGCCCGATTGGTCTGATGGCGGCGCCAGTTGTGCGCCACGCCGGAGCGCGCCATGTGGTCATCACCGATCTGAATCCTTATCGCCTGGCGCTCGCGGAAAAGATGGGAGTCACGATGGCGGTGGACCCACGAAAAACGCCTCTCCAAGAGGTGCAGAAGCAGCTTGGCATGCAAGAAGGATTCGACGTAGGTCTCGAAATGTCGGGTTCCCCGGCAGCCTTCCGCGAAATGCTCGCCAACATGAGCCACGGCGCGAAGATTGCCATGCTGGGGATTCCAGCCTCCGAGATGGCGATCGACTGGCATAGCGTGATCTTCAACATGCTGACGATCAAAGGCATCTATGGACGAGAGATGTACGAAACCTGGTACAAGATGACGGTGATGCTGGAGTCCGGCCTCGACATTTCGCCTGTCATCACGCATCGGTTCTCCTGGCGAGAATATGAGCAAGGATTTGCGGCCATGGAAACCGGCAACGCGGCAAAAGTCATACTCGACTGGCGCGGCGCAGCTTGAAGGCGAGCGTTTTTAGAATGAGCGGCATGTCACCGTGGAGTGCCCGAGGCCGAGCCGCGCTCCTTTTCCTGGCGGCGATTCCCCTTTGCGCCGGGATGCTGGCTCAGACATCGCCGGATCCGAGTTCGCACGCGCTGTTTCTGCAACGGTTGGTCAACGCGGCAATTGAGCGCACGCATCATTCCGTTCGCTATGATCCGGCCTATGTGCGTGTTCCTTACCCCGGCGGAGACGTTCCCTCGAACACGGGCGTTTGCACCGACGAAGTAATCCGTTCGTATCGGGTGCTCGGCGTCGATCTGCAAAAAGAAGTGCACGAAGATATGGTGCGGAATTTCTCGGCTTATCCCCGAAAGTGGAAATGGATTTCGGGGAAACCTGACAGCAATATCGATCACCGCCGCGTTCCGAATCTGATGGTCTTCTTCCACAGGAAAGGGGAGACGCTGCCCATCTCCGCCAACCCGGGAGACTACAGCCCCGGCGATCTTGTCACTTACGATCTCGGCGGCAACGTGCCGCACATTGGAATTGTCGTGGACCGCAGAGGCGCAGGCGGGCGTTACATGATCGGACACAACATCGGACAGGGACCGCGGATCGAGGACGTGTTGTTCAACTGGAAGATCACCGGGCACTATCGCTATTACGGTCCGTCGAAATAATTCAGACGAAACTTCCCCAGAGAGCTACTTGCCGATCGGCGTCTCCTGTCCGGCGACCAGGCACCATTGACCGTCGCGCTTCACGAAGACGTCGGTTAGGCGGGTGCGGCGGCTCTTGACCTGCCCGGAGTCCCGAACCGTGATTGTGAACTCCGCGTTCGCCAGCGCGGTGTCGCCGTAAATGCGGATGGCAAGATCCGCCGGCTCCATTTCCATCACGATGATCTTGCGCTTAACGTCGCGCAGGCTAGCCAGCGCCTCGTCTCTGCTTTCGACTTGCCCGTTATTGCGCGTGTGCAGGTAGTCGGGCGCAAGATACTTCGCGTATTCGTCCCAATCGCCCCGAAGAATCAGTCCCGCCAGCTTCAATTCCAGAGCCTTGATTTCGCCTTCCGCGGCGGGATTCGTGTCGACGTGCACGCCTGGCGGCTGTGCGGTTAGAGAGGCGCTCACGGCTAAAAGCAACGCGACTATAAATGTTTTTCGCATGAATTAGTCTCCGGATCTTCGATCAATGCGCTGGCTTATGGGTCTTCGGTGCGACGACTTTGTAGTCTTCGGACTTGCCGCGCGGAATGCTGAGCGTCTGCCATTCGGAAGAACGCAGGTGCTTGGCGAGGAAGACCAGTTGTCCGATGTGCTGCGCGTAGTGAGCGAGCGCGCGGTTGAGCGCTTGCATGACCGTGTGCGGCTGCTGGCGGATGGTCACGATGCGTTGCACATCTTCGGGCTTAAGCGAGTCCAGGGCAGAAAACAGGTGCGACCACGCTTGTTCCCACCAGCGCATCACTTCTTCGCGCGTCGTTTTCGCCGAGATTTCAAATTCCTGGTCGCGAAAACGGTCCGGCTTCTCGCCATCGCTGCTTAGGAAGTCGGTAAAGCGTGAACGCGCATTGCCGGCGATGTGCTTGACGAGCGCGGCAACGGAATTCGATTCCGGATCGAGCGCCACGAAGAAATCTTTGTCTTCAAGCTGAGCCATGGCGGCTTCGCCCATGCGCTTGTGGCCACGGAACTGGCGCTTGATCTCTTCGAGGTAGTGGGAAGCTAGGTCAGTCATACCGTCTACACTCTTTCGGATAAGAAAGTCAAAAGTCAGAATTCAAATTGCAGAAGTTAGCCACGCCGCACTTGATTCTACTTCTTCAATCTGACTTCTGACTTTTGACCTTATTTGTCGCAGGCGACGCGGAACCCATAGTCGGCGTATTTGAACTCTGGCGGGATGCTGGAGCGGGCGGCGCAGCGGGAGATCTTTACGTGGTGGCGCCAGGACCCTCCGCGGGAGGCGCGCCGGGCGCCGGTTTCCGGGCCCTGTGGATTCCGCTCGGGCGACACAGCATAGTAGCTGGCCGAGTACCAGTCGCTGCACCACTCGTGCACGTTGTCGCAGATGTTGTAGAGGCCGTACGCGGTTGGTTCGGCGTGGCCGACAGGCTCGGGGCCCGTCTTCCAATGACCGGCGCAACGATCGGCATAGCCGGGCAACGACTGCGGAGGCGTGTCTCCCCACGGAAACAGCGCTCCTGCGTCTTTGTTGCCTCCGCGAGCCGCGCGTTCCCACTCGGCCTCGGTGGGCAAGCGGAACTTTCTTCCGGTACATGCGCCGAGCCACTCGCAGTAGCGGACGGCTTCGTGCCACGACACTCCGACCACGGGCTGTTTGGGATGGTTGAACGCTGGGTCGCTCCAGAACGGAGGTGGCGGACAAGCGGCGACTTGCAGGAAGCGCGCGTATTCGGTATTGGTGACTTGGTGGGCCGCGAGCAGAAATTGGTCAACCCAAACGCGATGCACTGGCTTTTCGTTATCCTGTCCGGTGTCACAGCCCATGAGGAACCATGCGGCGGGGATGCGAACGAGCGCGGGTCCAGAGTTGTTGTCGTCGCGGGCTGCTGCCGAGCTTGCGCTCGGCATGGACCCTTCGACTTCGCTCAGGGCAAGCTCGCGAGGGCGCCCGTCCCCACACAAGCGGGCTCGGGATCGGGAGAGCAGTTTCGCATCCATGGGTCAGAGCGTCCGTAGCGTGCGGACGACATCTTCGATTCTATTCTCCTGAAACAAGCGGATACCGGCGACGCCGGCCGCTCCAGCGCTGAGGCAGGATGCGGCGTTCTCCAGGTTGACGCCGCCTAGAGCAAGCACCGGGATCTTCGCCCGGCAGGCTTCGCTCAAGGCGGCGAGGCCCGCGGCTTCGGTTCCAGGCACGTTTCTCTTTCCGAATACCGGAGCGAAAACGGCGAAGTCGGCGGCCTCAGATGCGGCGCGGAAGACCTCGGCGGCAGTGTGGCATGAGGCGGCGAAGAGAGGGCTGCGAACTGCGGGCTGCGAGCGGCGAGCGAGCGCTTGCGTCCAGAGGCTTCGCGCTTCGCGGGCGGCAATGTCATCGGAGCGCAGGTGGACGCCGTCGGCACCGGCGGCAATCGCAATGTCGGAGCGGGAATTGATTAAGAGGCGAGTTCTCGGTTCCCGGTTCTCAGTTCTCAGTTCCTGAACAGTACGCACGGATTGGCGGGCGAGTTGCTCGAGTTCGCGCGCGTTCAGATCTTTTTCGCGAAGCTGGACATAGTCGATGCCGGCACGCGCGGCCTCGGCGACTTTGGCGAGCAGGGCGCGGCGGCGGGCGCTTTCGTCGCCGCGAAACTGGCTTCGATCGGTGATGTAGTAGAGCAGACAGCGGTCAGCCATCAGCTTTCAGCGTACTACGAGTGTAGCTCTGACACCTTTGTCCGCGAAAGACGGGTAGCACTACCGCAAAGCCAGATTCGCTGGGTCCACGGGTAGCTGCCTCGCTGCCCTTGGCGGCCCGGACGAATGCGTCCGGGCCTACGCGGGCTTACTGCTGGCTCATGAACAATTTCAGATTCTCGGCTTTCCAGCGCATGGCGGCATAAATGCGATTGCGCCCGCTGGGGTGATCGAAAAAGATAAACTCCTCGACAGGGCTGGGATTCATCTTGCGGTATTCGCCGAGATGGATCGCTGCCTGGGCAAAGCCGTCGGGCTGCCGGCTTGTATTCAGGCCGTACATGTCGGCCTCGTATTCCTGTGTGCGCGTGTTGGTGTTATCGACGGGAGTGAAAACGAAACTGAATAGGGATACCAGCAGCACCACCAACGGAACCACCGCCGTGTCGCCCACTTCCCCAATCTTCCACTTCTCGCCCCAGCGTTTGAGCGCCCAGCCGAGCCCATAGTACAAGCAGGCAAACATCAGCACCGTCTCGATCGAGTCAAACATGATGCTCTTGTAGATGTGGTTCATCACGTAGTGGCCCATCTCGTGTCCCATGACCGCCTGGATTTCTTCCGGCGAGCCGCGGCGCAAGAGGTTGTCATTGAGCGTGATGCGCATGGTATTGGCGAAGCCGCTGACGTTGGCGCTCATCCTCGTCGTCTGCCGCGAGGCGTCGATCTCGTAGACATCTTTCGCGGGGATGCCGTTGGCCCGCGCCATGCTCAAAATAGGCCCAACAATCTTCGGATCGTCGAGGCGCGTGACCTTGTTGAAGATGGGCCATATGTAGACAGGCCCAATCAGATCGGTGAAAGTCGAGAACAGAATGGTCACCACCGCGCCCCAGATCCACCAGGTTCGCGGCAGGCGGCGGACGACGCCGAACAGCAGCATCACCAACACTCCGCCCAGCACCAGTCCCACCCCGAGACTCTTCATCTGATCTCCCATCCAGGGGCCAAAAGTCTGCGTGGCGAGTCCGTACTTGTGTTCGCGGAAATAACCTTCGTAAACCGTAAGCGGAAAAATGAGGATGCTGGTGAGGACGAGGTATTGCAGCCAGTACACGCAGGTGTGCACCGGTTTGAAACGAGTGACCCGCTCCGCCAAGTCCCGCATGCGGGCCGACCATCGCAGACTCAGCAACAGCAGCGCGATCGCGGCACCATAGAGGAAATCCCAAAGAATCATCCAGTAGCCGCCTTCGAAATAGGCGTTGGAGCGGGCTGTCTTGTCGGCGGGAATCTGCGCCAGGTACGCGTTGGTGGCGGCCGTGGCATCGAAGTGCGGCGAGGCCTGTGCCGCGGCGGGAACCTGGATCACGGATGGCATCTGGTTCGCGGCGGGTGGTTGGGCGAGCGCGGACGGTGCGCAGAAAATTGCGCAGAAGAAAATCAGGCAACCGAGCGTTGTTGCCACGAATATTCGTGAAAGCATTCTTGTTTGTCTCCGAAAACTGCAACGCGAGATTGTATACGGAGGCTAGGCGGCCGAAGTTCAGATTGAATGCAAAGGGCACCGCAACTTTTCCATAGCACGCGGGCGAGGGCGCCCGCGCCACACTGGCTACGGCCTTGTCTTGGCGATTTCCGGGAGGGCCGCCTCACCTCTGCGCTTGGGTTGCTGTGGACCGAGATGGTACTTAGTCAGTCCTTCTTTCAGGAACTCGAAACTTTCTTCTGGCGAATCGGACATCTTGAACAGATTAAGGTCCGGCGCGGAGATCGTGCCGGCATCGACCAGGGCTTCGAAATTGACAACCTTCTTCCAGTACGCGCTGCCGTAAATGACGACGACAATTTTCTTGGCCAGTTTTTCGGTTTGGGCGAGAGTGAGGATTTCGAAAAGCTCGTCGAGCGTGCCAAAGCCTCCGGGAAAGATCACCAACCCCTTGGCGAGATAGGCGAACCAGAACTTGCGCATGAAAAAGTAATGGAACTCGAAGTTGAGCGAAGGCGTGATGTAAGGGTTGGGATTCTGCTCAAACGGCAGGTTGATGTTGAGCCCGATGGTTTTTCCTCCCGCCTCGTGGGCGCCGAGATTGGCCGCTTCCATGATGCCCGGACCGCCGCCGGTGGTGACGACAAAGCGGTGGCGCTTGGCGGGAATCTGGGCGGACCATTCGGTCAGCAGGCGGGCCAGCCGGCGCGCATCTTCGTAGTAGCGAGCCATGTCGACGGCAGCTTCGGCGCGTTTCATGTCTTCGGCCTGCTGGGCAGCGGAGACCAGAGTGCCATTGCTGCGGACTTCGGTCAGGCCGTTGCTCGCTTTCTCGCGGCTGTGGACGCGGGCGGAGCCGAAGAAGACGACCGTGTCCTGAATCTGCTCGCGGCGGAAGCGCGACAGCGGCTCGCTGTACTCGGACAGTATGCGCAAAATTCTGCCGTCAGGACTATTGAGAAACGGTTCGTTCTGATAGGCAAGGGGAGCGGCTTTGAGTTTTTGATCGGTCATAGTAAATCAGTCGTTGGTCGTTAGTCGATGGTCGCTCGTCGTTTGCTAACGACTAACGACCATCGACCAGCGACTGTTTCATTCTTCCCGGTATTGAATCGCCTCCCAAAATCCGATCCACACATTGAGCACGCCCAGTCCGGTCGCAACGCCACGCGCGAAGCCGCTGGCTACTATGGCGCGAAGCGTGGGATAGGGGAGGAGCAGAGGGTTGCCGGACCACTCGTCGCGCCAGGGCAGTATCATGAGCATCACCCCAAGCGTCGCGCACAAGAACACGAAGAGAAGCACTCCGACACGGCGGAGCCAAAGACGCGCGGTCGAAGACGAGGGCTGGGAAACGGGAACCGCCGGGACCGATGCTTCCACTGGGGATTGCAGTTCCCCGACACCAGTGGTGTTGCTGGCAAAAGGCAGCTTGGGATCGGAGATCTTCGAATCGGAGAGCTTGGGATCGGAAATCATGCACGCGTCGTTATCAGTAGGGCCGTGAAAAGCGCTGTTGGCTCTTGGCTTTTAGCTAAAGGCCAAAGGCTAAGAGCTAACAGCGCTTTTCCCTTTGTGCATTCTACGACTTCAGAGCCTGAATGCGCTCGGCCACGTCGCGATAATCGATATTCGCACCGTACACGTCGGTGAAATGACGCAGCGCCGCGGGCTTGTCGCGCGCCGTTTCGCAGGCCGACCCCAGTTCGTAGTTGATGGCCAGGCGCGCTTCGTTGTCGAGTCCGGGGATGCCCAGCGCCTTTTCGTACCAGTGGATGGCGGCGTCGGGAACTCCTTTATCGAGGACGCACTGAGCCAGCCAGGTGTAGGTCTGGACGGGCTGCGAAAATGGTTT
>JBAVVP010000198.1:0-1768 GCA_049697355.1 Terriglobales bacterium | reverse complement strand
CACGGTTTGTTATCCTTATCCGCAATGCCCCGCACTCTTGACCCGGAGCTTCGCCGCGCGCTGGCAGCGCGCATTCGCTATTACAACGAAATGGGTATCTACGACTTTTACCGGCGACCCGTGCCGGCCGTCGCGCAGGAGGTTTCGGCCCCGGTTGCTGGGGACGAACCGGAAATCGCAGTTTCGATCGATCAACCAGAACATCAACCAGAATCGGGAGAAGAGATGAATCCAAGAAAGGCCATGGCGGCCGCGGTTCCGCGCGCTATTGACGAGAATATTTTTGACGTCATCGCGCTGAAGCCGGAGCAGAGTGTGAGCGACCCGGTAAAGGCGCTGAAGATCATCCGCGAGGATCTCGGCGACTGTACGCGCTGCGTGCTCCATAAGCAGGGACGGAAGCAAATTGTGTTTGGCGTGGGGAATCCGAAGGCCGAGCTGATGTTCGTGGGCGAGGGGCCGGGCGCCGATGAAGACGCGCAGGGCGAGCCCTTCGTGGGACGCGCCGGGCAGTTGCTCAACAACATGATCAAGGCGATGGGGATCTCGCGCGAACAGGTGTACATCGCGAACATTGTGAAGTGCCGCCCGCCGGGCAATCGCACGCCGGAGCGGGAGGAGTGCGCGACTTGCTCACCGTTTCTGATGCGGCAGATTGCGGTGATCAAGCCGAAGGTGGTGGTGGCGCTCGGAGCGGTCGCAGCGAAAACGCTGCTGGCGATGAGTGCTTCGATGATGCAACTGCGCGGGCGCTTCTACGATTTCAAACCGGCAGGAGTGCGGAGCAACGATCCCGAGTGGGATGGATGCAAGCTGGCGGTTACCTACCATCCGGCGTTTCTGCTGCGGGATCCGCGACAGAAGGGCGAGGCTTGGAAGGACTTGCAGATGGTGATGAAGGAGCTGGGGCTGAAAGCGCCAAAGTCAAACACGTAGGGACGGACGCATTCGTCCGCCGAGCCGGGCGAAGCCCGGCAGCGTCACCAGGAATCTAGATTTCAGCGACTCAAATGGACATCCGCGCAGTCAGCAAATCAACTGCCGAGCATTACATCTGGGGCAACAGTTGCGATGGCTGGCATCTGGTAAAGGATCCGCAGCTGAGCGTAATTCAGGAACGTATGCCGGCGGGCACGGCGGAGGTTCGCCACTTCCACCATCACGCGCAACAATTCTTCTACATGCTCGCGGGCGAGGCCGTCATGGAAGTGGACGGCCGCCCGATGGCGCTGACTGCCGGAGAGGGGATTTGGATACCAGCAGGCATACCGCACCAGATGAGGAATGAATCGGGGGACGAGGTTCATTTTCTTGTTGTCTCGCACCCGCCATCACATGGGGATCGGGAAAATACCTAGGATCGTCGTGCCCCCTTAAAATCTGTCATCCTGAGCGCAGCCGAGCCATGCGCGAAGCGCATGGTGCGGCGGAGTCGAAGGACCTCTACTCAACCAGGACGGCCGCGCCGCCGCAGGGCGTTCTCACAAAGAGGTAAACGGGGAACAGTACGCTTAGTTGCTCGTAGGCAGTGGACGTGAGGTCGACATTTGTCCCGAGGACTCCCTTTGAGATCCGGAGGGTACGCGGAATGTAGGGGCCTTCGACTCCGCAAAACGATCCGCTTCGCGGATCATTCTGCTACGCTTGATTGCATAACGACGTTGGCTCGATCGCGGCGAGTAAATTGGTAGCTGCGAAACCGACCAAGGCTCGGAGAAGGAGCCAACGTCATGCTGATTATAGGCTGTGATTTTCATCCTGGGTTTCA
>JBAVVP010000197.1:0-8527 GCA_049697355.1 Terriglobales bacterium | reverse complement strand
ACGATTAAACTGAGCGCCGCCAGGAGTCGCCAATGTCTGATGATCTCGATAAACGACTGGATGAAATAGCGAACGAGATTTCGTCAATAAAATCGTCAGTTGAGCGGCGGTTTCGGAATCTGAGCGGATATACTGCCCAGACAGAAGCTCGTCTACAAGCCGCGATAGAGAGACTTGCAGCGAAACAGGAAGTTTTGCTTGCAGCGATCGAAGAGCTTCGTCCTGGCTTGATCCAAGGGATCGAAGCAAAGCATAAGAGCGAAGAAAGCCAGCTTGCAGACGAGGCCACGGTAAGGGGTCGTGACATTGCTGAAACGCTATTAAATCAAAACAAGTTCCGCCCATGATCTACCTTCCTTTGGTCGTTTTCGTCGGCGTTACGGTCTGGATCGCGGGCTGGCACAAGGCGCTAGAGATTACCGCCGGATCGCTGTTCATCTGCTTTATTTTCGGCATCGGGTTTGGCGTTACGCTTCCGCTGTCAGTCTTGCCGCGAATACTGATTGGGGCTGCCCTACTGTTGGCCTATTTTCTTTGGCGTCGGCGGCAACACAGTATTTAAGACACGACCCGGAGTGCCAAGGAACAATGCGGCCACAGCGCTAGTTTATAATCAAAGATTCTCGCTTCCCAGCGTGAACCAATCTAGCGGAGTTATCCAACCATGATTCGACAGCTTCAAAATGCGGGGCCGACGGTAAAGATCATTCTCGGCGCGCTGCTCGTCCTCATCTGCGCCTCGATGGCGATCACGCTGATTCCCGGCGGGATCGGTTCCAGCCTTGGCATTGGCGCGCCCCCGGCCGGCGTTCTGGCCACGATTGGCGACCAGCAAGTAACCGTGACCGAGGTACAGCGCGAGGCCAAGGCGATGATCCGCCAGCAGTTTCCTCGTGGCGGGGCGCAGGCCGCCATGCTGCTGCCCTATTTCGCCAGCCAGGCTGCCGAGCAACTGATCAATGAGAAAGCTCTGGTCGCCGAGGCGCGCCGACTCGGTCTTCGCGCCAACGACGACGAACTGCGCGACGAACTCCAGCACGGGCAGCTTGGCTCCATGCTCTTTCCCGACGGAAAGTTCGTCGGCCAGGAAGAGTACGAAAACTTCGTCCAGCGCAACGAGCTGACCGTTCCTCAGTTTGAGGCGCTGGAGAAGAACTTTATTCTGATCCGCAAGTTGCGCGCCCTGGTTGCCAGCAGCGCCTCCGTCGGGGACGCCGAAGTTCGCGACGAATTTAACCGCAGCAACACCAAGGTGAAGTTCGAGTATGCCGTGATCACGCAGGCCGACATCCTGAAGGGG
The DNA here is from genome assembly GCA_049697355.1 of Terriglobales bacterium. Classification (GTDB taxonomy): domain Bacteria; phylum Acidobacteriota; class Terriglobia; order Terriglobales; family Acidobacteriaceae; genus Acidiflorens. The sequence continues at coordinate 7,227 of JBAVVP010000197.1, read as the reverse complement.
CTGCATCCCGCCGATCAGGAACTGAAGGCTTATTACGAACGCAACAAGGCCACTTACAACAACTCCATCCCGGAAAAGCGGCAGATTAAGTACGTTGTGGTGGATAGCGCAAAAATCGCGGCGGCAACGGCTGTCACCGCTCAGGATTTGCAGACCTATTACGACCAGCATCGCGACGAGTACCGCGTGCCCGAACAGGTGAAGGTCAGCCACATTCTGATCAAGACTCCCCTGCCCGCGCCCGGTGCCAAGGAAGATGAAAAAGCCGTCGCCGATGCGCGCGCAAAGGCCGAAGGAGTGTTGAAGGAACTGAAGGCGGGCGGAGACTTTGCCAAGCTTGCGGAGAAATATTCGGAAGATCCGGGCAGCGCCAAGAGTGGGGGCGAACTCGGCTGGATCGGCCGCGGCCGCACCGTGCCGGAATTCGAGAAGGCGGCATTTTCGCTCGGCAACGGACAGACCAGCGACCTGGTCAAGAGCAGCTACGGCTTCCACATCATTCGCGTCGAAGACAAACATGATGCTCATCTCAAGACGCTCGCCGAGGTGAAGAGCGAGATCGAAGACAAAGTGAAGCAGCAGAAAACGGCGCGCGCCACCGAAGTGGCCGCGAATGCCTTGCTCAGCCAGGCGCGCACCGATGGATTCGACAAGGCGGCCGCCGCTAAAGGTCAGACGGCAGTCACCACCGAATTCTTCAGCCGAACCGATACTTTGCCCGGACTGGCGGCGAATCCGCAGTTCATGGATGCCGTATTCAACGAGGCGGACAAGGCTCCGCCCGATGTAGTGCAGGTCCCGCAAGGCTACGTCGTTTTCCAGTTGCTCGGCATCAGGCCCCCCGCTACGCCCACGTTCGAAGAGATTCGTTCGCGAGTCGAAAGCGAATTCAAGAATGAGCGCGCCGGATTTCTGCTGCAACAGAAGACGCAGGAACTCTCCGACCGCGCCAAGGCGGCGCACGATTTGAAGAAAGCTGCCAAGGATCTGGGTGCGACGGTGAAGACGAGCGACCTGGTTCCGCCGGATGGCCAGGTTCCGGATATCGGATCGATGTCCAATGCGAGCGCCATCTTCTCGCTGCAGCCGGGCGGGATTAGCACACCGATCATGGCCGGCGGCAATGGCGTGGTCGCTCAGCTTCTGGAAAAACAGGCGCCAACGGATCAGGAATTCTCCGGGAAGAAAGACGGAATCCGCCAGTCGCTGCTCGCCGAGAAGCAAAACGAATTGTTCGGGCTGTTCGTCGCCAACCTGCGCAAGGACATGGAAAAGTCCAACCGCCTCAAAGTCAATCAGGACGAAATGAAGAACCTGACCCGGAAAGCTGGAGAAGAAGGTTCGTAGAGCAGTTGCCGGTTGCCAGTGGCCAGTTCTCAGCCGGACTGCGAACAGAAAGCTGGTAACTGACAACTGACAACTGGCAACTGAGAACTGAATTTGCATGCCTTTCCCGCGCGCCAGCGGAATTCTGCTTCATCCCACCTCGCTTGCTTCCCGCGGCGGGATCGGCGACTTTGGTCCGTCGGCGTATGCCTTCGCGGATTTTCTTGCCTCCGCGCGCCAGGGGTTGTGGCAGGTGTTGCCTCTCGGTCCGCTTGGGTACGGAGCGTCGCCCTATTCTTCCATTTCGGCCTTTGCCGGAAATCCGTTGCTGATCAGTTTGGAGCGGCTCGCGGATCGCGGCTGGATTGACCGCGCCCAGGTCGAGGCTCTACCCGGTGCCGTCGAGCCCGTGGATTACTCGTCGGTCTTCCACCACAAGCTGCCCCTGGTGTTTGAAGCGGCGCGTAACTTCCTGCGCTCCGCCCCGGCGAACGCCCGCTCGCGCTATGAGAGCTTCTGCCAGCAGAACCAATGGTGGCTCGATGACTTCGTGCTCTTCGACGGTTTGCGCGCGCGTTTCCATCTGGAAACCTGGAACCGCTGGCCCCGCGAGCTGACGCATCGCGATCCGCTGGCGATCGAGAAGGCACACGAGGAAATGCTCGACGAGCTCGACATCCGCCGCGCCGTGCAGTTTTTTTTCTTCGAACAGTGGCAGGCGCTTCGTGCCTATTGCGCGCAACGTTCCATTCGCGTCGTGGGCGACATCGCCATCTTCGTAAGTTTCGACAGCGCCGACGTCTGGACCCACCCCGATCTGTTTCGCCTGAATTCGGAACTCGATCCCGAAGTCGTCGCCGGTGTGCCCCCGGACTTCTTCAGCAAAGACGGCCAGCGTTGGGGCAATCCTCTGTATCGCTGGGACGTGATGAAGGAGAAGGGATACGCGTGGTGGATCGACCGGATGCGCTGGGCCACGCACAATTTCGACTACATCCGTCTCGACCATTTCCGCGGATTTTCGCAGTGCTGGGAGATTCCGGCGAGCGAGCCTACGGCGATTCATGGGCGCTGGGTCGATGGCCCGAAAGACGATTTATTCGTGAAGTTACGCGAGGCTCTGGGCGGGCTTCCGTTTTTTGCCGAAGATCTTGGATACATCACCCCCGACGTGCATGAACTCCGCGAGCGCCTGAAAATTCCGGGCATGGCCGTGCTGCAATTTGGCTTTGGCAACGTTGGCGCGCACACCCATCTGCCGCACACTTTCACTACCGAGAAGGTTGTCTACACGGGAACGCACGACAACGACACGGTGCTCGGCTGGTGGGAATCGAGCGCGACCGATTACGAACGCCAGCAAGTGGAAGCGTACCTCGGTGGCTGTAGAGACCGGTGTAAAGATAAAGACCGATGCGACGACGGCGTCAATTGGGCAATGATTCGCGCTGCCTCCACCTCCGTTGCCAGCCTCTGTGTTGTGCCGCTGCAGGATGTGCTGGGGCTCGGAAGCGATGCGCGCATGAATGTTCCGAGCCGCGAACAGGGGAACTGGCGCTGGCGTTTTGAGGCCGAGTCGTTGCGCCCCGAGTTGGCAAAAAAGCTTGCCACCCTTGCAGAAGTCTCCGACCGCCTTCCGCAGCCCTTGCCATCGGTCGCGAATGAAGAGTGGGCGGCCTGAGTAGATCTGGCTTCGTAAGTCAGTCAACCCTGCGCGTCTGAACTGACAACTGACAACTCTTCGTGACATTCGTCACCGTCCTTGAGGAGATTACTCACATACTCAGGGGGTTACTTACAGAATACCTATTCACGAACCTTTAACCCTACCTTCACAATCGTGCAACCAAGGCAAGGCAAGAATCAGCTATGCCTAAATTGCCAATCGCGGATGATGAAGAGCGAGGTGTCCTGACCGAGCCGCCGTTACTGCCCGGGCTCCCGGAATTCGCCGGCAAATTCATTCCCATGGAGCAGGCGCGCGAACTGTATCGGCGCGTGCGCTCGGCGCCGCACGGCTTCCGCCTGGAAGCGCTGCTGGCGGAAATGAAGATCAGGCTCGAAGTTCCGCTCGCCGACATCGACCGCATTCCGATTAAGGGTCCTCTGGTGGCCGTGGCCAACCATCCTTTTGGCGTGCTCGACGGCGTAGCTCTGGCTGTACTTCTGTTGCGCGTGCGTCCCGACGTGAAGATACTGACCAACGCGCTGCTCGAAGGGATTCCCGAACTGCACGAGCATTGCATCTTTGTCGACCCCTTTCAAACTCCGGGTTCGGCCGATAAGAATCTGAGGCCCCTGAAGCAGGCGATGGCATGGCTGCGCCAAGGCGGGGCGCTGGCCGTGTTTCCGGCCGGCGAAGTCTCGCAGTGGAATGTCCGCCAGGCGCAAGTGACCGATCCCGCGTGGAACACCGTGGCCGCCCGCCTGGTGCGCAAATCGGGAGCCAGCGCGCTCCCGGTATATTTCTGCGGCCGCAACAGCGTCAGGTTCCAGCTGCTCGGCCTGATCAATCCGCGGTTGCGCACGCTCTTCCTCCTGCAGGAATTCCTGCAGCAGCGCGAGAAAGATGTGCAGGTGAGAATTGGCGGCGCGATCCCGTCGGAGTTGATTTCGAACCTCGACAGCGACGAGGAGGCCACCGAGTATCTTCGCCTGCGAACCTACCTGCTGTCGTATCGTGGCAAAAAGCACATCTCCCTGCCCACCAAGATGCGTTCTGCGTTTCCACGCAAGGCGCAGGAACCTATTGCCGCCGAAGTGCCAGCGCGATTCGTGATCGACGATATTGCGGCCCTGCCCGCCGAGCGGCTGCTCGTCGAAAACGCGGAATTCGCGGTGTACGCCGCCCGCGCTTTCGAGTTGCCCCATGCGCTCGATGAGCTCGGACGCCTCCGCGAAATCACTTTCCGCGCCGCCGGTGAAGGTACCGGACGCAGCGCCGACCTCGATCAGTTCGACGCCTATTACTGGCACCTGCTGCTCTGGGACAAGGAGAAGCGGGACCTGGCGGGTGCTTACCGGGCCGGCAACACCGATGAGATTATCCGCGCCCATGGCGTCAAGGGCCTCTATACGAACACTTGCTTTCGTTACGACGAACAACTGTTCTTGAAGATTGGCTCCGCGCTGGAGTTGGGCCGCTCGTTCGTGCGCTGCGAATATCAGCGCCAGTACGCACCCCTGCTTTTGCTGTGGAAAGGAATCGCGCGGTTCGTGGCCGCTCACCCCGAGACCCCGGCACTGTTTGGGGCGGTCAGCATCAGCAACGAATACTGCAGCTTGTCGCGCGAGATGATTGTGCGCTATTTTGAGCAGCGGGAAGGCAAAGATGAAGATGGACGCGAATTCGCCGACCTCATCCACGCGCGCACGCCCTTCCGCCCACCAAAGCTCCGCCGCTGGGATTGCGGCGCCATCTGCAGCGCCTTGCGCGATCTCGATGAACTCGCCGAGCCTATCTCCGACGTGGAAGAAGATGGCAAGGGATTGCCCATCCTGCTCAAGCAGTATGCCAAGGTGGGAGGCAGGCTGGTGGGTTTCAATCTCGACCGCAAGTTTTCCGACGTGGTCGACGGCCTGGTGATCGTCGATCTGCGCCAAACCGATCCCTCGGTCCTCGAGCGCTACATGGGCAAGGCCGGCCACGCCGCCTTCCGCCGCTTCCACGGGCTCGATTAGCGCGCGTCTCTTGATCGTACGCGGATTTTTGCGGAACGATTCCAGCGCGGTGGACGTATCTCAACAACGAGGGCTTCCCTGTGCAGCGGGCCCAAGCGCCTCGATCTCAAGTCTATCTATAATCAGCCGGGTGCCATTATGCGCGGACGGACGCTCGTTTTGCTTGCCTTTGCCAGCGTACTTTGTTTTTGCGAGGAGCCCATCCGGGTTAACGTCAAGCTGGTGAATGTTGCTTTTTCGGCGCGCGATTCTCGCGGAGCGCTGATTAACAGTCTAGCCAAGGACGATGTCGAAGTCTTCGAAGATGCCGTACCCCAGAAAATTTCGTTCTTTGCACACAGTGTCGATGTCCCTCTGACCCTTGGATTGATCGTCGATTTCAGCGGGAGCCAGGGCCACTTCTCGAAGCAGCACGAGCACGATCTGGAAGTTTTTCTCAAGGACATCCTCGGACCTAAAGACCGCGCGTTTCTGATCTGTTTTGGCAATCATGTGCGGCTGGTCAGCGATTTTTCCCACTCCGGCCAAGAGTTAATGGATCGGCTGAAGCTCTATAAACACGACAGCGGGCATTTTCCAGAGCTGGGGCCGAAAGAAGCGCGTGATTTGGGCACCGCTTTCTATGATTCCATCTATTACTCGGTCACCGAAAAGCTGGCCAACGAGAGCGGACGGCGCGCATTGCTCGTTTTTAGCGACGGGGAAGACAACTCCAGTTCGCACGATATGATGACCACCATTGAGGCAGCGCAGGCCGCCAACGTGCTCGTCTACACGATCCGTTACACCGAGAAAGAACATGGCCGCTTGACGGCACGCAACCGGTACGGCATCCGGGTTATGGATCGCATCGCGAAAGAGACTGGCGGAGATGCCATCGATGCCGAGCTCACCGATCCGAAAACCTACTTCCAACAGATCGCCGAGGAACTGCGTACGTCCTATGAACTGGCTTACTATCCCACCAACTCGCCGGCGGACGACACCTTCCGCAAAATCGTTGTCCGTGCCCGGCAACCCGGCTTGGCGATCCGTTCTAGAACCGGATATTTCTCGCGCTAGAAGATCCTCGGTGGAGTTTCGCACCGCCTGCCTTTGCCAAATTCGCCCACCTGTTAAACAATGAATAGTCCCCTTGGCCACGGCGGCCGAATCCCGCTTTCGCGCCAGAGAGAACGCAAGGAGCCTTCATGCCCGCAACTGGAGAACTCATCCGCCTGATGAATTACATCGACGACATCGCCACCACCCTGCGCCGCATCAGCGCCAGCATCCCGGCGATGACCAATGAGGAGTGCGCCCGCCTGGGCGAATATATCCGCAAGTCCGAACCCAGCTATGAGAGCGTGCTTCAGCATCTCGAGCAAGCGGGCAAAGAGGATAAATAATAGTGGCCGAAATCCGCACCGTGGCGGTCATCGGAGCCGGCATCATGGGCCGGGGCATTGCGCACGCTGCCGCGCTCGGCGGCTATCGCACCATTCTCGAAGATATCCTCCCAAACGCCCTGCGCCAGGCGGAGACGGAAATCCGCGCCAATCTCGACCAGGCCGTCGAACTCGGGAACGTGGAAGCCAGCGACGCCGACGCGGCTTTTTCCCGGCTGGAGTATGCCGGTTCAGTCGATGAAGCGGCGCGCCAGGCCGATCTCGTCATCGAAGCCGTTCCCCAGGAATTGGAATCGAAGATGGAAATCTTCATCATGCTCGACAAGTTCTGCCGTCCCGGCACGATTCTTGCCTCGAACGCCTCCTCGCTCAGCATCACCGAGATCGCCAGCGTCACCTATCGCGCCAAGCAGTGCGTCGGCATGCGCTTTTTCAACCCCGTGCACGAGGCGAGCCGGATCGAAATCGTGCGCGCGCTCGAAACCGATGACGACACGCTGGCCGCCGCCGTCGAGGCCGCCAGGCGCATGGCCAAGGAAGTGGTGGTGATCGAAGAGTCAGCTCCATCGCCAGCCGCATCGAAGCCGTGACACTCCCAAAAGGCCACAAAACCGCTGTTTGTCCCAGTTTTCATGCCACTACTCGGAAGGTATTAACCGGCTACCTCCATATCGGGTCATTGACCCAGACTCATCCGATTCTCAATGAGTGCTATCGCCTGTGGGTGTTGAAAAAGTCACCTCGATTAGCAGGATGAGATTCAGCAGAAGCATGGTAGAAGAAAGCATCCGCCATGCTCGGTTTGATCCTGATCCTCGGAGGCCTGCTAATC
>JBAVVP010000196.1:0-9066 GCA_049697355.1 Terriglobales bacterium | reverse complement strand
ACGGCCGCGATGGGGATCACGATCAGCATCCCTGGCGGCAGCAGCGGCGTGCCGTACAGGTTGTAGTGCACGATGCTCCGATTCACTTCGACCATGAATCCGAGAACCAGCGCGCAAAAGGCGAACTGGGCCCAGGAAAACGCATCTACCCCGCGGCGAACGACGTAGAGCAAGAGCGGAGTAAAGATCGCCAGCAGAAATGCCATGAATCCCACGCCGAACTGGATGGCCTGGACGCGTGACATCCAGCCGTTGGCTTGACCGGCGGCGTTGAAATGCGTGGCCACGTGCGCCGGGAGTTGGTCCCAAACCTGCCGATACTGGAGCGCGACGAGCGGCAGCGCCAGCCAGAGGAAGACGATCGCCAGATGGAAGATTCGACGGTTCATAGAGGCAGCTCTTGGCTCTTAGCTTTTTAGCTCTTAGCGATCCAAACACTCGTTACTCACCGCTGATTTCCTCCCAGCGCTTGACGTAGGCGATGCCTTTCTCGTAGCGCACCACCATCACCTCCGCGCCCTTTTCAATCGCGCTTCCGTTTTCGCCGCGGGCGCCGCAGGTGCGCCTCGTTCCCGCCTGCGAGTAAATGATTTCGCCGGTGCCGTTTTCACGGACTGGCATGGAGACTCGTCCCAGCACGCCGACCATTTCGTAGTCCGCGGAATCCATGTTTTCCTCGTGCGAGATCAGCACGCGACTAAGGAACAGGAAAACGACGGCGGCGCCAAACAGTCCGGCGGCCATGGCGATCAGCAGGCCGAGCGCGAACCATAGGCTGGAGAACCGCGTAATCAGATAGCCGGTTCCTCCGAACCAGGCGAGAAACGCCGTCAAGGTAATAAAGTTGAATGGCGACACCGCCGCCTGACGACCCGCGTGCGCGGCCGCCCCGTTGCCGCCGCCGGCATGGGAAACCGGTGCGTGTCCGGCGCCGACATGGCCGCCGCCGTGCGGAACGTGCGGCAGATGCAAGTGCCAGCGCAATCCGCCCGCGATGAACGAAACCGCGCTCAGCAGAAAGCCGACGGCGAAACAGGTCAGGTAGAAATCGGACCAAGTCATATTCCAAGTCCCAGTCATAAGTTTCGCCTCCCGGGCACGGCGCTGCCGGCGCTCGTGCGTTCCGGACCGAGTGCTTCGAACAGGCGGTCGGCGAGTCCGGGCGTGTTCAGGATTTCGCCGAGCAGCAGCAGGCAGCGCCGCGTGTCATGGTCGCGCGCCACCTTGATCAGAACTCCGCTCACCTCGGGATCGCTGGCGAAACGTTCCGAGCCTTGCAGCAGCCAGACATCAAGTTGGCCTTCGGTGGTGCGCAGGTCGGAGACCAGTTCCGTGTGATAGCCCTCGGGATCGTCGACCAGGAAGCCGGGGTGCACCTTGAAAAATCGCGCCAGCAGCGCGCGCGAGGATTGCGTCATGTGCGGCCGCTTGCCGCACTCGATCTGCGAGAGGTAAGACTGGCTGAGGGTCTGGCCCGACGCGGCTGCAATGCCCTTGGCTAACTCCTGTTGCGTGAGCGGGCGATCCAAGCCGCGGAGTGACCCTTCCACCTCGCGGAGATAACGAATTTTTTCTCCCAGTGTCATATATTCCAGATAGCCATAATAATATAGCAATCTGAAATACTGTCAAGGACTGGATTCTCCCTGTTTCCAAGAACTTACCAGTAGGCTCACCTGATTTGCGGTAGAGACGCGGCTGTCTTGCTGCCAAAAGGGGGGGGCAGGCCCCGTCTCTACGGCAGACCGCTCCCTTGGCATTTCTCGATTTGCTGTAGAGAGAGGGAAAGGACGGGAAGGGCACGGCTTCAGCCGTGCCGCCCTGAGCTCCAAGGGGTTCCGGCTTCAGCCGCTGGGGCCTACGCTCCACCCCATTGGGAGAAATGCTCTAGCGCCCGCAGAAAAAAGCCTCCGCCGGGGCGGACGCTGGAAACCAATACGCTCTTTCGGAGCCTTGACTACGATTAGTTCACGAACAATGTCGCCGTGGTGCTGTGCGACGCTCCCGTCCCGGCCGAACCCGTGATCGTGATGATGTAGGTCCCGGCCTGCGTGCCGCCGCCCGTGGAGACGCTGGTGCCGGAGGATCCGCAGCCCGACTGCAGCAGGATCGCGCCCGCGATTACGCCCAGAACAACCGCAGCCAGCCGGCGCCGCCGCTTGCGACTCGCGCCGATACCGAGCGAGACCAGGCTCAGGCCTGCGATGGGGAGCCAGCCCGCATAGAACGAGCCGCGGCGGAAGACGCTGGCGGTGGTCACGGGTCGAGCCACGGTCGGGATGCGCAGCGTCGTGGCTACGCAGGTGTTCCCGGGTGTGACGGGTGTGGGAGTGAACGTGGGTGTGCTTGCGGTCACGATTGAAGGCGAGGTAGTTTGGCTGGGAGTGATCGGGGCGTTGTAGCCAGCTCCCGAGGACGCAGTGGCACAAAAAGTGACCTGAAATGTGGCCGTATCGCCGGCATTAATGGTGAGCGACGAGGGCGCGGGAGCAGGAATTGTGAAGTCGACGACGTTGTCTTGCTGCGTAATGGGGCCAGCGACTACGGCGTTGTTGTTGTTGGCGGTGACCTGGCCCGTGACTGTGATCGACGGGGCGGTCGAGGTAATGGCTGGCGTCACGTCGACCTCGACGGCTGCTGAGCTGCAATTGGCGGTCGTGCACACGGTCAGAGTCGGAAGAATGCAAGTGACCGTCACTCCTTGCACCGAGCAGCTACCCGTGCCTTGGGTGACTTTGGCGGCGGTGCTTCCCGTAAGCCCGGTGCTCGGCACCGTGCCGGTGAAGACCACCTCCGAGGCGGTGTCGGGACCGTTGTTGCCAATCTCGAAAGTAAACGCAGCCTGAGTACCCGCGGGGATCGGGTTGGGCGCTGGACTAGTGGTCGACGCCGCGATGGTAAGTTGGCTGGAGGCGCCAATCTTGCTCACGAAAGCAGTCTGTTGCGTGCCGTTTAACGTAGCCTGGTATGGATTTTGCGTAGGAAAATTCGGCGATAGGGTGGTGCCGGCCACGTAGGTGGCGCCGTAGACTGGGTCGATTGCCACTCCCGTGCCATCATCCGGTCCGCTGCCGCCCAGATAGGTCACGTAATCGCCCGCCCCCTTTCCGGCCAGGCTGGTCCCAATCAGCGCGACGAAGGCGTTCGTCGCCGAGCTGCTCGGACAAGGTGGTTGAAGTCCGGGGGGGCCGCCTAGACACGCCTGGAGCGTATTTGAGGTGACGGGGAGGTCCTGGGAGGTGGCTTTGCCCGCCACGCGGACGGCTTGCGCAGTGTCCACCTCGATGGCCTCGCCCACATCCACGCCAGAGCCGCCCAAATAGCTGAAATAGGTTAGCGGATAATACGATCCGGTCAGGTTGCCGATCTTGGCGATGAAGGCGTTGGTGCAGCCAGTACCATTCGGTTTGTTGCAAAGCTCGCTCTGAAATCCACTCCCGGCACTGAGCCAATCGTTCGACATGGTCTTGCCGGTGATATAGGCGTTGCCGGTGGAATCGACGGCGATAGCGATACCGGCATCGAGACCTGTGCCCCCTATGTAGGTGGAGTACAACGGATTGGCGCCGTAGCCGTTCGGGTTGGGATTGATCTTGGCAACGAAACCGTCCGGATTTTGGGGAGTCGGCAACGTGCAGTTGCCGTGATTCCCGGCTTCGTCGAGGCAGGACTGCTGCGCATTGTAGAGTGGAAACCCGCCGGTCGTGCCCGGCAAATAATTGGTCTCCCCGGTAATGTACATATTGGGAGCGCTGTTCGGGGGAGGATCCACCGCAATGCCGCCACCCACGACCGTGAGTGAGCCGTTAAAGTTTGCACCACCAAAATAGGTGGAGTAAATCATGCTCCCGCTGCCACTACCTTTCGTATCGATCTTGCTGGCGAAGAATTGCCCATTCTCGATAGCAGAATTCGGCTTAAGCTGGAAACCGTTGGGGTTCGCCGGGAAACCGTTGCTCTGGTCATTCGTCGACGTCGTCACTCCGGTAACATAGGCGTCGCCGTTACCGTCGATGGCCAGTCCGGTGACGCTATCGACTGCGTCGCCATTGGCATTCGTGCCGGAGAGGTAGGTGGAGTAGCGCAGCGTGCTGACTTCCAGATTGCCGAACGTCGGAACATTCAGCCGGCTCACAAAGCCATGGGTGCCGGCCTCCACGGGCGCCGATTGGAACGGAACCAGCCCCGCGGGGGTCGAGGTAGTGGAACTGACCGGGAAGTTCGGCGACGAGGTCGTGCCCGCAACGTAGATGTCGACGCCCGTCATGAGTGGGTCTACGTTCGTGCTCACCGCGATACCCGCAGGATAGTCGGTTCCCGACCCGCCCAGGTAGGTCGCGTAAACCAGTTGCGAGGTGCCGCTGCCGGCGGGCGGGTTCGGATTGATCACGGCGATGAAGACATTCTGCGCGCCGTTAAGATTTGGCTGGAACGGCGGATTGTCCTTCGAAGAGTACAAACTCCGGTCATAAAAATCGTTGGAGGTGGTCGCGCCGGCGAGATAAATAAAGCCGCTGGAATCGACCGCCAGGTTCACGAAACTCTCGTGGCCGCCATTGCTGCCGGGGTTGCCAAAGTAGGTCGAATAGTTCAGCACCGGATCGATGACCAGTTCGCGGCTGTGGTCATAGTCTCCAATGGTGAAGCCGATCTTGTTCTCCGCGAGCTGGCGGAAACTTCCCGCGATCGCCTTCCGGGCGTTTCCATCCTGCTGATAAATCCGCGGAGCGTGAAAGCGCACATCGCCCTCATCGGTCGCAAGAATCAGGTCGCCAGACTCAATGCGGGTGGAGGCGCCCGTAAAGCTGAGTGCGATCCGGTTCGGGTCGGCTGCGGGCGCAACCCGGAAGTCGTATTCGAGCTGTCCCTGGTCGCCGTAGTAAACCAGGTCGACGCCGGGATAAACGCTCTGATACTCCACGCGCGCGAATTGCGGAATGTTCTGACGCCATTTGGCGGGATCATTGCCGATGAAATAGTTGCTCTTGCCGGGAAGCGGCTCGGTGCCGGAAACGCTGGCGGCGGAATTGGCGCCCTCAAGCTTCATGTGAATTACGGAGCTCGAGACGGGCTGCGAACGAAGTGCTGAAAGCTGAGTGCTGAGTGCTGAATGCTGAAGTTTGAGCACCGCCTCGTCGGCGGTCAGAAACAGTCCGTAGCCGGCGCCGCGCGCCACGAACTTGACCTGAGGAGCAGTCTGACCCTGGTTCGGTTCGAAGAACAGCGGCAGCGAAATCGCCCTCGCAGGCGACATCTTAGGTGATTTCGACGCCAGCATCTTTGGCGCGGAAGCGTCAGTGCCGCCGCCCTTGGCATTCAAGGTCGTTGAAAAATAGAACGCGACGCCTGCCGTGGCCAGCACGGCCATGCCCAGAAACGCAGCCTTCAGCAAGCCGCCAGCGACGACCTGCGAGCGGCCTGCTGGCTCCAAGCTCGCAGCTCGAAGCTCGTAGCCCTCTGTCTTTTGTTCTGCACCTGAACGTCTCACCGAACCTCCTACCGACACCGGGCAATTCCGATTCACGAAGCTCCTCCAATTTCCCAATTTCGCGGGGTGAGAACAAGAATGGCACACAAACACCGCTGCGGCTCGACGCCCTTAGAAAGCGGATGCGTACCGGTCACCAGAATACTGGGATTGAACCAAACAAATACTTTTACATCCAACAGATACGCTGTCAAGCGGGGCAGACACAATGGCCGCATAGTGAGAAGCAAAAACCGGCCCCAATGGTTGTAAGGAAAACAGGTCTTAGGTGTTAGGTCTTAGGTCTTAGGGAAAACATCGCCTGCGGGATCGCTGCTCGAGCCAGAGCCTAAGACCTATGACCTGAGACCTAAGACCTGACACCTGGCGTATCCTTTCGCCCCCATTTTCCGTCTTGGATATGAACACCGACTCTCCGTGGTCGAGGAGGACCAAGATGAAGACTCTTTGCATACTCGCTCTACTGGCCGGGTTGCTCCCAGCTGCTTCTGCTCAAACCACCGGGACCGTGGCCACCCCGAAAACCGCGCCTCCAGCAGGCGGATGTCAAACATGCGCAACCCATGCCGCCACCGTCGCCCCCGCCAAGGCCGAGAACCCTGCCCCCGAGCTGCGCACGATTCCGGGAACCAACGAAACCATGCCGGTTGGACGCGTGGAGAATCTGATCCCGATTGGCGTCCTCACGGTGCTGGGGTGCGAAAAGTGCTCCGCCGAGGCGGTGGGCTGGGCTCTCCAACAAGGCAGCTCCTTCGAAGACATCGAGCGCGTCCTGCGGACGGTTGACGCCATGCAGAAGCTCGACTGCTTCAAAGAACAATTCGGTCCCGAAGTCGCCGTCCGCATGCAGAAGCCGCTGGCAGCCGCGAAAGAAGCGCTGGAACAAGCCAGAACCCGCGCCGCGAAGTAAGCCAGGCCGGCAACCAGGTGTCAGGTCTTAGGTGTCAGGTGTCAGGGCCTCAGAATCAAGGTACGAATTCCTCAGCGATACGGGCCTGGGACCTAAGACTTGAGACCTGACACCTAAGGCCTGAGACGGTGCGTACCCCTGGGAGTGGGGGGACTACAATGGAAATCGAGGCGCTGCCGATGGTACCCACGGGCGAAGCGGGCGCGCTCTTCCAGACATACCACGACCGCATCTATCGCTACGTTCTGAGCCTGGTCCACGACCCGTCCGAAGCCGAGGACCTTACCCAGGATACGTTTCTGCGCGCGTATTCCCATCGCGATTCGCTGCGCGATCCCAATGCGGTTCGCGGCTGGCTCTACCGTATCGCGACCCATGCCTGCCTCGATCGCCTGCGCCAGCGTGTCGCCCATCGTTCACCTGTCTCGCTCGACGGGGAAGAAGGATCGCGCGCCGTAGACTCGGTGCCATCGGACCTGCCCTCGGCGCTCGAGATTGCGGAGCGCGGCCAGACCGGCGCGTGCGTGCAGCGCTGTCTGGATTTTCTCTCGGATAGCTACCGCGCCGTCATTATGCTGCACGAAGCCCATTCCCTAACCGCTCCCGAGATCGCGGAACTGTTGGGCGAGAGCGTGGGCACGATCAAGATCCGTCTTCACCGCGCCCGCCGCAAGCTGCAAGAGATCATGCAGATCGGCTGCGCCGTCTCTCAAGGCAAGGACGGCGTTCCCTGCTGCGAGCCCAAGTTGGGGATTTTAGAAGGCGAAGAAACGGGAAGGAAAAGTTGATCGCTGCCTGAGAGGTCAGGTCACAGGTCTTAGGTCTTAGAGCTGGTTTCATAAATGGTTCTTGGGAAGGGCACGGCTTCAGCCGTGCCGCCCAGAGCCAATAAACACGCGGGCTTTAGCCCCTGAGGGATGTGCCTTCGGGGTTGAAAGGCATTTATGAAACCAGTTCCAGGTATCAGGTGTCAGGAAGAGATCACCAAAACAAGACCACTGCGTAAGCCAGAACCTTAGACCTAAGACCTAAGACCTGTTTTTCTTCAACCCCTCGATCTCTCGCTTAAGCCGCGAATACCGCGTAACAATCGTCGAGAGGTAAACGATGTGGATGATCCAGGTGACAGCGTAGGCGGCAAAAAGGTAGGGGTTTCCGCTCATCTTCATCTCCCACTCCCGCGCGGATCGAGCAGCGATTCCATAGCATGGGCCTGGTCGACGTCGCGCTGCAATGCTTCCAGCCGATAGCGCGACCAGCACACCAGAAATGCAAAGCAGGAAAATGCCAGCCAGTTGATGAGCAGCACGTGCAGCATGCGCGGATCAATCGATCCGCCTCCGCCCATGACCGGCTGCGGATGCTGGGTGCGGAAGAACCAGATGGAAAAGTAAACAAACGGCACGCACAGCGCGCCCAGAACCGCCAGGGCCGCCGCCAACAGGGGCGTCTGTCCGCTGGAGGAAAAGCGCCGCAGAAAAAGATAGCTCACGTAGATGAGCCACAGCACCAGGGTCGAGGTCAGCCGCATGTCCCAAGTCCACCAGATCCCCCAAACCGGACGCGCCCAGATCGGCC
The DNA here is from genome assembly GCA_049697355.1 of Terriglobales bacterium. Classification (GTDB taxonomy): domain Bacteria; phylum Acidobacteriota; class Terriglobia; order Terriglobales; family Acidobacteriaceae; genus Acidiflorens. The sequence continues at coordinate 1,090 of JBAVVP010000196.1, read as the reverse complement.
CCGTGATCAGCACCACGGTGCAGAAAACGACGCCGACCTCAGCACTGACCAGCGCGACAATATCGGCGGCAGGCTTGCGCTTAATAAGATAGACAACCGAGGCTCCAAAATTGATAAAGAAAAGGATGAACGCCGTCCAAGCCGAAGGCACGTGGTAGTAGAAAATCCGCTGCACGTCGCCCATGGTCTGCTCAGTGGGCACCCAGACCAGCGCCATGTACAACGCGTAGCTCAGCAGGATTGCGGTTAGGACACCGAGGATGGGGAAAGCGCGTTTCATTGAGTCATTGAATCATTGAGCCATTGAGTCATTGAAAAACATTGGGGTGAATGAATCAATGTCTCAATGATTCAATGACTCAATGATTTTCATTCCGCATTCAAAACGGTTTCAAACAAGAGCAGACACACCGTAGTAAACACCAGATCGTAGCTAACAAGCAATGCCATCCAAAAGCGCGCGCCTTCGCCGTTGAGTATAGCGGTCGTGGCCTTCGCCATGGCGAAAAGAGCCGGGAGCGAGATGGGAAACATCAGCAACGGCAGCATGATCTCGCGGCTGCGGGTGCGGATCGACATCGCCGCGAAAAAGGTTCCGTTCACGACCAGCGCCCACGTCCCAAGCACCGCGACCAGCAACAGTTGCCAGACCGGGCCCAGCGCCCGCAGGCGGTAAAACACGATGAACAGCGGAGTCATCAGCGCTTCCAGCACGCTGACAAAAATAAAATTGCCCAGTGTCTTCGCTATGAACAGCGAGTTCGCCGGAGCGGGCGATACCCGATAGGCGTCAAGCACCTGGTTGCGGAGTTCGCGCGCCCAGGTCTGGTTCAGCGCCACCACCGCCGCGAACAGGAAGGCCACCCAAAACAGGCCGCCGGCAATCTGGCGCGATTCTTCGGCGGTCGGATCGAACGAAAAACTGAACACCATCACCACCAGCAGAGAAAAAAACAGCATGGAGTTGATGGCGTCCTTCGACCTCCACTCCAGGCGCAGGTCTTTGAGCAGCGTGGCGCGGGTGATGCCGGTGGGCGCGCTCATCTTCGCGCCTCCGGCCGTTTCAGTTCCCGCGTACGCGCCACAATCT
>JBAVVP010000195.1:0-9274 GCA_049697355.1 Terriglobales bacterium | reverse complement strand
ATCCAAGCGCAAGCCCGTGACACCCGTTTCCGACCAGGTCAGCAGGCCGAACGGCGTGAAGGCTCCTCCGGGATCAAAATAAACGTCTTTCCCATTCAGCTTGACGAGCACCACATTGGAATCCAATTTCGCGCTTTGCATCGTAGCCGGAGTGAAAAAATATTCCCCGCGGCCCGAAACCCAGCAGCCGTAGGCTTCAAAACCCGCGGCGCGCGCCAGGCCCAGGAACAACCAGGTCAACTGGACACCGTTGCCATAGCCCCGCTTCCAAATCTCTTCCACGTTCTCCACCGGCTTTTCTTTTTCGCGCTTTGCCTCTTGCTCGGTCTTTTGCACTTCGTAAGACTTGTTCCGGATCTGCTGCACCCGGTCATAGATCTTTCTCAGTTTCACGTCCTGCGAGTCGCTGGGCGCCACGATTTGCGCCACCGCCTGCTCCATGGCTTTGCGCTTTCCAATGAAGCCTTCCAATTGCCCGTTGCGCTGCTTCCCGAAGTGCTTCCAGAAACTGGCCTGGTCTTTCTCGGAGAAACCCTCCTCATAGATAAAATCCACTCGCGACTTCAACTCGTTCGCAGGTGGCATGAATTCTTCCGTCTGGAACGCCGGTATGTTGTTCGCTTCCATGCGTATGATGTGATCCGGCCCCTCTTTAGGAACCGCGCCCGAAGGCAGGCCCTGCCAACTCCAGCGCAGCGAATATGTCACATAGCTGTTGCCCAGAAACGGTTTCAGCGAAAATTGCGCCTTCTTGGTGAACAGCTCATCGCTCAGAATCCAATGGGAATCGAAGAGCGTGTATTCATGCGAATCAATCGTGTAGAAATACTCAATGATGCCCCCGACTTGCACCTCGGGGAGCGTAAAGGTCTTCGCCAGATACCTCAATCCCCTCCCCTCGAACTTTCCCCTGACCAGATATTTTTCAAAAACTTTGACGTCTGAATTTACGATCGAGCCGTCTGGCCTGATGGTGCGGGCCTTCACGTTCACAACGTCCTGGCTCTCCTTGAAGAATGGAATCTCGACATCGGCGTGCTTGCGCCCCTCTTCGGTCAGAATCTTGATGCGAAAGTAATTGTCTTCATGCGGGGTGTGGATATTGTCGTCACGGTCCACCTGCCGGTACAAAATGATCGCGGGCGCGCCCGGCGCCAGCGGTTCGCTGGTCATCTTGAGTTCATCGGGCGAAACCGGCTGAAATCCCACGCCCGCCTTCGCCTGCTGCGCTGCCAACACCCAGAGCGCAAGCCCCACCACGACCCACTGGATTGAACGGAACATAGACATCGTCATTTCTCCCCGGGCAAATGCAGGTTGAACAGAGGTATCGAGAAAAACGAATCGCTGCAGGCGGGAACCACGAACTCCAAGGGGGCATGTAATGCTCTGCGCGGCAACAACAATTCCGCCTCCTCCGGCTTCCGGGCCCCCTCGAGCCGGAATCCGGTAACTGAATTAACGGTTGAGTATAGCGGGAAGGGCGCGTCCGTCAAGGACGGGGATCACAAATGCACGGGGAAATTCAAGGGCATGGGACCGAATCCAGATTTGCTGTGGCCACGGGCAACTGCCAAGCTACTCCGCCGCGGTGCGCTCGGCTTGGACAGCCGAGGGCGGCCGTCCCTACACGAGCTTTACAGCTCGTATTTCTTCATCAGGTGGCGGAACGACCGGTAGGAGATGCCGAGCACGTCGGCGGCTCGGACCTGCACGCCGTGGGTTTGCGAGAGGGCGGACTGCAGCAGCCCGCGCTCGATCTGGGCCACGTAGTTTTCCATGTTCACGCCGTCCGGCAGAACGGCGCCCGCGGCCATAGTGACGGCGGTTTCTGCTCCGGCAGCTACGGCGCGAGCCTTGGGACGCTCGGCCGGCAACTCGACGTGCAGTTCGTTCGAGGTTTCGAGCGCTACGGCGCGTTCGATTGTGTTTTCCAGTTGCCGCACGTTGCCCGGCCAGTCGTAGCCGGTCAGAGCTTCGAGCGACTCGGCGGCGATGCCGTGAATGCTCTTGCCGGCGCCGGGCGCATATTTTTTCAGGAAGTGATTCGCCAGGAGCGGAACATCGTCGCGGCGCTCGCGCAAGTCGGGGACGCGAATGGGAATCACGTTCAGGCGATAGTAGAGGTCCTCGCGGAAGGTGCCTTCGGTGACCTGGCGATCGAGATCGCGGTTAGTGGCGGCGATGACGCGGACGTCTACTGGAATTTCGCTGGTGCCGCCTACCGGGCGCACGGTGCGCTCCTGCAAAACGCGCAGCAGTTTGACCTGCATGGGCATCGTCATTTCGCCGATCTCGTCGAGAAAAATTGTGCCCTGGTCGGCGACTTCGAACAGGCCGCGGCGGTTCTGGTTGGCTCCAGTGAAGGCGCCCTTGACGTAACCGAAGAGCTCGCTTTCGAGCAGCGTCTCGGGAAAGGCGCCGCAGTTGACCGAGACAAAGGCCTCGGCGGCTCGCGGCGAACAGGTGTGCACGGCACGGGCTACGAGCTCTTTGCCGGTTCCGCTTTCGCCGTAGACCAGAATCGTGCTGCTGGTCGTAGCTACGGTGCGGATGGTCTGCTTCAGCTTTTCCAGCGCGGGACTTGCTCCGACGATGTTGTCGAGCGAGTTGCGCGTGGCCGCGTCGCGGCGCAGGGCAAAATTCTGACGGCTGAGCGAAACCCTGGTCAGCGAGCGGGCGATGGCGAGTTTAACCTCGTCCACCAGGCCGGGACTCTTGCGGATGTAATCGGTCGCGCCGCCCGCCTTGACCGCCTCGACGGCGGCTTCGTAGTCGTCGACCGCCGTCATCAAAATCACTGCGGAATCGGGCGAGACCTGGTGGGCGTGGCGCAGGACTTCGACGCCGTCGACGGCGGGCATCTTGATGTCGGTCACGATTACGTCGAACAGGGCGCTGTCGATTTTGCGCTTGGCTAGTTCGCCTCCGGTGACGGTTTCGACTTTGTGGCCATCGCGGCGCAGGGCAATGTCGAGCAGTTCGCAGATGGAGCGCTCATCATCGCAGACCAGGATGTTACCCACGGTTTGCTCCTCCCGCCGCAGCCAGCGCGACTCCGGCGGGTTCCGCCGCAGAAGAAGTTCCGCCGGCGACGGCCTGCTCCAGCCGCCGCAACCGCACCACAAAGCTGGTGCCCTTGCCGACTTCGGAACGCGCCCACACCTTGCCCTCGTGGGCCTGGACGATCTGGTACACGATGGCGAGGCCAAGTCCGGTTCCGTCCGCAAAGCAGGACTGGAAGGGCTCGAAGATTTTCTCCGTCTGCTGCGGATTGATGCCGGGGCCGGTATCGGCGAAGCTCATTTCCCAGTCGGGACCGCGCTCGGCCAGGGATACGGTGAGCGTCCCGCCCTTTTCTTTCATCGCGCGCACGGCGTTTTCCGCGAAGTTCCAGAACACCTGTTTGAGCTTGTCGCCATCGGCCAGGACCCAGGCTTCGGACTTTGCAAAGTTGCGCTTGAGCTCAATGCCGGCGTCCTCGGCGGTGAGGCGGTGTTCGAGCAAGGTGAGCGTGTCTTGAAGCAAGGGAATCAGGTCGACGCGCTCGAAGCGATACTGTTTGCCGCGCGAGTAGGCCAGAAAATCGGTGATGATGTTGTTGAGGCGATCGGACTCGCGGGTCACAATCTGCAGCAGGTGGCGTTCTTCGGAATTTAGAGAGGGCGCATCCGACAACATGCTGACCGAGCCGGCAATCGAAGTCAGGGGGTTGCGGATTTCGTGAGCGATGGCAGCGGCCAGGCGGCCCACGGCGGCGAGGCGGTCCTGCATGCGCACTTCGCGTTCCAGGCGGCGAATCTCGGTGAGGTCGTCAAAGGAATAAACAAAGCCCAAGTCGCCGCGCGCGGTGACGTTGAGGGCGGAAACCAGCACGCGAAACGTCTTGCGGAAACCGTTGACGGCCTGGTAGCGGACTTCGGCATCGCTTCGGGCCACGTTGAAATGGGGCAAGGGATCCTGAAAGAGGCCGGCCACCGATCGTCCGCACAACTCGGCTTCGGAGATCCCGAGCAGTTGCTGGGCGGCTCGATTGACCAGGGTGATGCGTCCGTCGACCCCGGTGGCGATGACACCGCCGCTCATGGACTGCACGATATTTTCGTGGAGCGCCTGCAGATTTTCGAGGGCGCCGCTGGCGTCTTTCAGCTGCACATCCACCTGGCGGAGCTTGCTCATGAGCAGACCCGCCAGGTAGGCGATGGCGAAATAGGCAAACAGGTTGACGAAGATAACTACCTGCAGCGCCTGCAGTTTGGGATGCGAGCTGGCGTACGAGGGAATGACCGAATAGTAATCGAGCTCGAGGATGGTTCCGAACAAGATGAACGCCAGGGCGGCGCTGAGATATCCCCAGGATCGAGGCAGGAGCATGCACGCGACCACGATGACCAGGGGGTAGAGAAAATTCAGCGAACTGTCGATGCCGCCGGTGACATGGACGACCAGGGTGACCATAGCCAGATCGGCGAGGACTTGCAGGATGGCCTGGAGGCGGTGTTCGTTCCAGACCGAAACCAGAAAAAGGAAAAACAGCGAGAGCACGAACCACAGCACCATCCCGGTGAGGAAGGGCAGGATGGGCAGGGGGTTGGGAGTAAGGCGGATAACGGCGAGTTCGATGGCGAGCAGGACGAGGAGGATCAGGATGCGAACCTTGACCAGCCAGGTCAGCCAGTTGCGCTCATCGGAGATGGGGTGCATGAAAATCAGCTTTCAGCCGTCAGCCGTCAGTCGCCGTCCGCCAAGGCAAAATGTTTAGCTGACGGCTGCCAGCTGACGGCTGGTCTTTTCTATCCTGCCAGTTTCGAGAACATGGAGAACAACGGCAGGTACAGAGAAACGACGATGCCTCCGATGCTGACGCCGAGCAGGCCGATGATGATCGGCTCGAGCATAGCCAGCATGTCCTTGGTGGCGGCGTCGACTTCGTCTTCGTAGAAGTCGGCGATCTTCTGCAGCATGGAGTCCATGGCGCCGGTGGCTTCGCCGACGCCGATCATCTGGGTCACCATGTTCGGGAAGACGCCGCATTCGCGCAGGGGGTCGACGATGGTGCGGCCTTCTTCGATTGCCTTGCGGACCTTCATCAGCGCTTCTTCGAGCACGGCGTTGCCCGAGGTGCGAGCGGTAATGGCCAAGCCCTCGAGGATGGGAACGCCGGAGGTGATGAGCGTGCCCAGGGTTCGAGTGAAGCGGGCGACTGCGATCTTGCGCAGCAGCATTCCGATGACCGGCATCTTGAGCAAGAAGGCATCGAAAAGATAACGCCCTCGCGGGTGCTTGCGAATCTGCTTCAAGACGAAGACGGAGGCGACCAGACTCCCGATCATGACCCACCAGAAGGTACCAATAAAGGCACTGAGGCCAATGACTATGCGGGTCGGCAGCGGAAGCGACACTCCCAGACCGACAAAGAGGTTGGCGAAGATCGGCACCACCCACTTGAGCAGCGCGCCCACGATGAGGGCGGCGAGGGAGACGACGGAGACGGGGTAGATCAACGCCGATTTGACCGCCGCACGCAGCTTCACCGCCTTTTCCACGTAGATGGCCAGGCGCTGCAGGATGATGTCGAGAATACCGCCGGTCTCGCCCGCCTCGATCATGTTGGTGGTCAGGTCGTCGAAGATGGCCGGATACTGGCGCATGGCATTGGCCAGGGTGGCGCCACCTTCGACGGTGGTCCGGACCCCGAGCAGGGTCTTCTGAAAGCTGGGGTTCTCCTGGTTGGCGCCGAGAATCTCCAGGCACTGCACCAGGGGCAGGCCGGCGTCAATCATGACGGAGAACTGGCGGAAGAACACGGCCACATCCTTGACCTTGACCTTGCCGCTGCCAAACGTGGGCAGGGAAAATTCCTTGCCCTTCTCCCGGATGGAGCCGGGCGTGATCCGTTCCCTGCGAAGTTGAGAGGCGAGTCCGTCCTTGGTGGAGGCTACACGCTCTCCCTGAACTTTCTCGCCCGAAGCGGTCTTTCCCGAAAACGTAAAAACCGGCATGTTTTCTCCTTATCCGTATCCGTGTTCCATCGGCGTGGCTGCCGATCCCGCTAGCGGCCCGCTTCCGGTTGTCTCTTGGTTCGTCTTTCGGTTCGTCTCCCGGTCCGGTGTGCTACCGGACATTTTTCGATGTCAGTGTTTCCCGGCGGCTCCCTTGGCCAGGGGAGCCGTACCGCCCCGGTTCACAAAGGTGGCGCCGCGGGCGATCATTTCCTGCAGTTCGTCCTGATTGCTGGAGCGCGTCATCGCCATTTCCATGGTGATCTGCTTCTGGAAATAGGCGTTGGCAAGCGACTGGTTGAAGGTCTGCATGCCGAACTTCTCCTGGCCGGACTGCATGGAGGAGTAAATCTGGTGAATCTTGTCTTCGCGGATGAGGTTGCGCACGGCCGCATTGGGCACCAGAACTTCCATGCACATAGCGCGTCCCTTGCCGTCGATTTTTGGCAACAGGCTTTGACACATGATGCCTTCGAGCACCAGCGAAAGCTGGGCCCGGATTTGCGATTGCTGGTGCGAGGGGAACACGTCGATCACACGGTTAATGGTGGAAGACGCGGAATTGGTATGCAACGTACCGAAGGTGAGGTGGCCGGTTTCCGCGATGCGCAGCGCGGACTCGATGGTTTCGAGGTCGCGCATTTCGCCGATCAGCACCACGTCCGGGTCCTCACGAAGGGCGGCGCGCAGGGCATCGGTAAAACTCTTGGTGTCCGAGTGCAATTCGCGCTGGTTGACCACGCAGTTCTTGTTCATGTGCACGAACTCGATCGGATCCTCGATGGTGAGAATGTGTTCGTGGCGCTCGGTATTGATCTTGTCGATCATGGCGGCCAGGGTGGTGGACTTGCCCGAACCGGTCGGCCCGGTCACCAGTACCAGCCCGCGCGGCTTGTCGCACATCTTGCTGACCACCGGGGGCAGGCCCAACTGGTGGAACGATTTGATCTCAAACGGAATCAGTCGGAAAACGCAAGCCGTAGCGCCGCGCTGGTTGAAGATGTTCGAGCGGAAGCGAGCCAGTCCCTTCAAACCGAAGGAGAAATCGAGTTCGAGGCTTTCCTCGAAACGGTGCTTCTGCGAATCGGTCATGACGCTGTAGGCCAATTGCTTGGTCTCCGCGGGCGTCAACTGGGGCAGGTCGAGGGGCACCAGATGTCCGTGCACGCGAATTTGGGGCGGCGAGTTGGTGGTGATGTGGAGGTCGCTGCCATTCATCTCCAGCATGCGGCGGAGCAGATCGCTTAACGAGAGTGCCATATAGTTTTTTCTTTCCTTCAGCCGTTTTTAGTGGATCGTCTCGCGAGCCACTTCTTCGAGCGTGGTCCAGCCTTGCGCAACCTTGATCAGCCCGCTGCGACGCAGGGTGATCATGCCGCGTTCAATCGCTTTCTTCTTGAGTTCGAGCGCGGATGCGCCCACCAAAACCAGTTCTTTGATTTCGTCGTCGACTTCCATCACTTCGTACAATCCGGTGCGGCCCTTGTAACCGGTTTTGTTGCAGGTGGCGCAGCCTTTGCCTTTCATGATCTGCACCGTCTTGGCCTCTTCGGGGGTGTAGCCTTCGTCGATCAGGGCCTGCACCGGCATTTCGACGGGCTCGGCGCAGTCTTTGCAGATCCGCCGGACCAGCCGCTGCGCGCAGATCAGGTGAACCGAAGTGGCCACCAGGAACGGCTCGATGCCCATGTTCATGAGGCGGGTAATGGTTTCGGGCGCGCCGTTGGTGTGGAGCGTGGAGAGGACGAGGTGGCCGGTGAGGGCGGCCTTGATGGCGATCTCAGCGGTTTCAAAGTCGCGGATTTCGCCGACCAGAATGATGTTGGGGTCCTGGCGGAGGAAGGCGCGGAGGGCGGCGGCAAAGTTCAGGCCGATCTGCTCCTTCATCTGCACCTGGTTCACGCCTCCCAGTTGGAACTCCACCGGGTCTTCGGCGGTCATGATGTTGGTATCGGGCTGGTTCAGGCGCGAGATGGAGGAGTAGAGTGTGTTGGTCTTGCCCGATCCGGTCGGCCCGGTGACCAGCACCATGCCGTAGGGCTTGAGGATGGCCTTTTCGAACTTGACCAGCGACTCCTGCTCGAAGCCGAGCTTGGTCATGTCGAGGCGCAGATTTTCCTTGTCGAGCAGGCGGAGCACGATCTTCTCGCCCCAGAGGGTAGGCAGAGTGGAGACGCGGAAATCGAGTTGCTTCTTCTTGCCGCCGATGTTCATTTTCAGCATGATGCGGCCGTCTTGCGGAAGCCGCTTTTCGCTGATGTCGAGCTTGGCCATGATCTTGAGGCGGGAAGTGATGGCGTCTTTCAGTTTCAGCGGCGGATTCATGATCAACTGCAGGACGCCGTCAATGCGGAAGCGGACGCGAAATTCCTTTTCGTAGGGCTCCATGTGAATGTCACTGGCGCCGCGCTTCACGGCATCCGTGAGCACCAGGTTCACGAGCTTGACGATGGGGGCTTCGTCGGCCGCCTTCTCCAGTTCCTTGAGTTCGAGCTCCTGCGCTTCGGCCTGGACCTCGATATCGCTGCCCTCGCCCGCGTCGTTCATGGACTGCATGACCTGCTCGAGTTCGGCTTCCTTGGAAACGCCGTAGGCCTTTTCGATACCCTCGAGGATGGAGCTTTCCGAAGCCACCACCGGCTCGATGTTGAAGCCGGTCATGAACTTGATGTCGTCCATGGCGAAGACGTTGGTGGGATCGACCATGGCGATGGTGAGGGAAGCGCCGACGCGGCTGAGGGGCAAAATCTGATAGCGTTTCGCCGTTTCGTACGGAATCAGCTTGACGACGGCGGGGTCGATTTCAAAGTAAGAAAGATTGATGGCGGGGACGCCGTACTGGCGCGATAGGAAGTTGGTGACGTCCTCGTCGGAGAGGAAGCCCAACTTGACCAGGGCGGAGGCGAGGCGCGAGTGCGACTCCTTCTGGAGTTTCGTCGCCTGTTCCAACTGCTCTGTGGTGATGACCTTTTCTTTGACGAGCAGGTCACCCAGCCGCTGAGACATATCTCTCCTGTATTCCCACAACACCGAGGCGCAATGCGAAGCCACTGATTTCCGGGGGGATCAGCGAGGACGCATTCGCACTGACACAAATTGTCAACCCAATGGGCATTCCGCAAAAGTAACTTCGGTACCTGTACTGCGCGGGGAGTGCGGGTTTTACGCGCTTTTGTTGGCATTCTTGCGAGAAAAGCGCCGTGTGATGAAGATCACAATCGGCGGACCATGATCTTCGGTGCGGGGATCGTCGTTGGTCGTCGGTCGTTAGT
>JBAVVP010000194.1:0-6491 GCA_049697355.1 Terriglobales bacterium | reverse complement strand
GATTTACATCGCATCCCGGCGCGAACCGGCGCTTCCCTCGAGCAGGCCTTCTTCCAGCGGGTACGCGGAAAACGATCTTCTGGCGGAAGAAACGCATTCCGGACGAGCCTTCATTTTTCTTGTTCTCCCGCTTGTAATCGTCCCCGCTATGATCGCCGCCCTGGTGCGCGTTCCGGCCCTGCGCGTTGCGATGGCGCTGGTCGGCCTGATCGGATTCGCTACTGTCGCCCTTGCCTGGAGCGGATTCCAGTACCGTTTTCTCCGCCACGGCGTCGAGATTCGTACCCTTGGTTTCCGCCTGCGCTCGATACCACGGCAGCAGATCCAGAGCTATGGCGCCGAATCCTGGAACGCGTTTCGTGGCTACGGCATTCGCGGCGTCGGCAACATGCGGGCTTATGTCTGGTGTAACAAAGTCGTCCACATCAAGACTTCGAACGGCGAGGTTTTTCTGGGTCACAGCGATCCCGAACGCATCGTTCGCGATCTGGACATGGTCACGCAATCCCACCCATCGCAAAGTGCGCGATGAGTGGGGCAGCCAAGGGCTGGAAGTTTGGTTTGGCTAGTAGCTAAGAGCTAGCCGCTAAGAGCGATTTTCAGGAGGCGATATGTTCGGCATAGCAATGGAAATCTGGGTCATCGCGGGACTGATGGTTCTGGCCATTCTGTTCCTGATGAGCATGTTGGCCCGTTTATACCGCAAAGCGGGACCCAACGAAGCGCTGATTGTTTACGGCTTTCGCGGAACCCGCGTGGTCCAGGGACACGGCACCGTCATCTTTCCGATGATCGAAAACTGCAAGGATCTTTCGCTCGAACTGATGTCGTTCGACGTGGCTCCGCAGCAGGATCTTTACACCAAGCAGGGCGTCGCCGTCACGGTCGAGGCCGTCGCTCAAATCAAGGTGAAGTCCGACAAGGAATCGATCCTGACCGCGGCCGAGCAGTTCCTTACCAAGACCGATCAGGAGCGCGAAGGCTTGATCCGTCTGGTGATGGAAGGCCATCTGCGCGGCATCATCGGGCAGCTCACCGTCGAGGAAATCGTCAAGCAGCCGGAGATGGTCGGTGATCGTATGCGCGCCACCTGCGCCGACGACATGAACAAGATGGGCCTCGAAGTGATTTCCTTCACCATCAAAGAGGTCCGCGACAAGAACGAATACATCACCAACATGGGCAAGCCCGACGTCGCCCGCATCAAGCGCGACGCCGACGTCGCAACGGCCGAAGCCGAGCGCGACACGGCCATCAAGCGCGCCATCGCAACTCGCGAAGCGGCGGTTGCGAGAGCGCAAGCCGATCAGGAACGCGTGCTGGCGGAGACGCTCTCCCAGGCCAAGCAAGCCGAGTCGCAGCGCGACCTCGAGGTCAAGAAAGCGCAGTACCTCGAAGTCACGAAGAAGCAGCAGGCGCAGGCCGACAAGGCGTATGACATTCAGACCAACGTCATGCAGCAGCAAGTCACCACCGAAAGCGTGCGGGTGCAGCAAGTGGAAAAAGAAGGACAGGTCAAAGTTCAGGACGCGGAAATCAATCGCCGCGAGAAAGAACTGATCGCGACCGTGTTGAAAGGGGCGGAGATCGAGCGTCAGCGTATCGAAACGCTGGCCGCTGCCGAGAAGCAGCGCCTGATTGCGGAAGCCGAGGGCCATGCGTCGGCGATTCGCGCCCAGGGAGAAGCCGAGGCCGAGATCATCTTCAAAAAAGGTGAGGCCGAAGCGAAAGCCATGAACGTAAAAGCCGCGGCTTTTCAGGAGTACAACCAGGCCGCGGTCCTCGACAAGCTGCTTACGGGCTTGCCGGAAGTGGTGAAAGCCCTGGCCGCGCCGCTCGCCAATGTGGACAAGATCACGATCGTATCCACGGGCAACGGCGACACCGCCGGACTGAACAAGATCACCGGCGACATCACTAAGATGGCGGCGCAGGTGCCAGCCCTGTTCGAGACGCTTTCCGGCATGCCGCTGGGAGAGTTATTGGGCAAAGTCCGCCAGATCGGCGACAAAGCACCGAAGCCGGAGGAGAAGTAGGAAGTGTGGGGGACGGGCGTCTCGCCCGTCCAGGCCGGGCGGGGACGCCCGGCTCTCCACCAATGAGGCAGATGTTAGGAGGAATACCGTGCCAGAAGAACTTCACCACGCCCGATCACTCGGCCTGTCCGTCGCTCTCGGCGCCGCCATGGGCGCGGCCCTCGGCGCCGCCACCGGCCACATAGGCGTCTGGGTAGCCGCCGGAATCGCAGCTTACATCGCGATCTCGGTGGCCGGCGGCGCCTGGAGCAAACGGCTGAACGACCAACGACGAACGACCAACGACTAACTTACACGAGGTGTTTTATGGCATTACTTGAGCGCGTTTCCACCCTGGTCCGGGCCAATCTCAACGACCTGATCGACAAAGCTGAGGAGCCCGAAAAGATGATCAAGCAGGTCATCCTCGACATGAACAACCAGCTTTTGCAGGTCAAGACGCAGGTCGCCATCGCCATTGCCGACCAGCACCTGCTGGAAAGAAAGAAGCTGGAGAACGACGACAAGATCCTGGAATGGATGCGCAAGGCCGAACTCGCCGTCGACAAGAAGCAGGACGACCTGGCCCGCGCCGCTCTGCTGCGCGTTGAAAGCTATCGCGACCTGAGCGCGAACTTCGCGCAACAGTCCGAAGACCAGAAAGCCCAAGTCGAGAATCTGAAGTCGGCCCTGCGCAATCTCGATCAGAAGCTGGCCGAGGCCAACGCCAAAGCTGATATGCTGATCGCGCAGCACCGCCGGGTCCGCGCCGCCAATCGAGCGACCGACGCGCAGTCCGGCATGAGCGCAGACTCCAAGTCGGCCACCTTCGATCGCATGAAAAAGAAGGTCGCTCGCGAAGAAGCGATTGGCGGAGCCAAAGCTCAACTCCTCGCCGACGATGTGGAAGACCGCCTCGCCGCGCTGGAAAAAGAAGACCGTATCGAGCAGTTGCTGGCCGAACTGAAGACGAAGCGGGGAGCGTAGCAAGGACCACGTAGGGGCGGACGCATTCGTCCGCCCGCGCTGGGCGAAGCCTGGCAGCGCCCACTGCATCGCGCCGCACACGAGACGGAATCTCCGGAGCCGACCCATGCGCAAGGTCTTCCATTTCGACTCGCCCGACGACCCGTACGTCGCCGACGCCGCCGTGCTCTACTGTTTCGATCACCGTATCAGCACGGTCGTGCGAAAGTTCTTGAAGAAGCAGGGCATCGAACGCGCCGACATGATCGTAGTCGCCGGAGGAGCCAAGACCCTCGCCTCCCCGCGCAACGACTTCGAGCGGGATTTCATCCTCGAACAGGTCCGCATGTCCGTCCACTTGCACCAGACCAAACGCGTCCTGGTCATAAGCCACTCCGACTGCGCTACCTACGGCGGCCTCGCCCATTTCAAGGGCGACCAAGCGGCAGAAGCCGAGCATCATCGCAGCGAACTCCTCCGCGCCGGACAGCTTCTCACCGCGAACTTTCCCGGCATTTCGGTCGAGCCCTATTTTGTGAAATTCGATGGAATCTGGGAAGTGAAAGGGGCAGACCACCTCCAGTCCGTCGTGGATGGCCGCAATTTGGCAGCATCCTAGCGCGAGACGACTCGCCCCCCTGCCAACCACACCAGATTCCTGCTACAAATGATCTCCTATGAGAATCCTCTTTATCGGTGGAACCGGAATCATCAGCACGGCTTGCACGGCGCTAGCCGCCCAGCGAGGGTTGGATGTCACGCTGCTCAGCCGCGGGCAGCATGAGGCGCAGCTTCCGCCTGGAGTCAAAACTCTGATCGCGGACGTGAACGATCCCGCCACACTCCAGAAACTCAAGCACGAGGTCTTCGATGCTGTCGTCGACTGGATCGCTTTCACCCCCGCCGACATCGAACGTGATCTCAAGCTATTCCGGGGCCGCACCCGGCAGTTCGTCTTCATCAGTTCGGCCAGCGCTTATCAGAAACCGGCAACGCACTACTTGATTACCGAGTCCACTCCGCTGGCCAATCCGCATTGGGAGTATTCGCGGAACAAGATTGCGTGTGAGGAACGGCTGATGCAGGCCTATCGCGAAGAGGGCTTTCCCGTAACCATCGTGCGGCCATCGCTCACCTATGGCGAGACCCTGATTCCGCTGGTGCTCAATAGCTGGCAACAGTCTTACACCGCCGTTGACCGGATGATCCGCGGACAAAAGATGATTGTGCCCGGAGACGGCTCTTCCCTCTGGGTAGTGACGCACAACACCGATTTCGCCAAAGGACTGGTCGGCTTGCTCGGCCACGCGCAAGCCATCGGGCACGCGTTTCACATTACGTCGGATGAAGTGCTGACGTGGGACCAGCTTTTTCGCATCGTCGGCGCCGCCGTCGGCGTGGAACCGCAGTTGGTGCACATTCCATCCGACTTCATTGTCGCTTGCCTGCCCGAAGAGGAGGGGTCGTTGACCGGCGACAAGTCCGTGAGCGTGGTTTTCGACAACTCCAAGATCAAACGCTTCGTCCCCGGCTACTGCGCCACCACCACTTTCGCCCAAGGGGTTCGGCAATCGCTGGCGTGGTTCAACTCCGATCCGTCGCGCAAGCAAATCGATCGCCAGGTCAACGCCACCATGGACAAACTGATTTCCGCGTATGAGAAAGGGATGAGCGAAGCGGTTCGGAGCTTCGCATAAGCAGGAGACTACGCGCTCGCCTTGTCGAGCAGCGGCAGGGGTTTGTCGGCGGACGTCGACGTCTCCAACTCCAACTGCTCCTGCCCGCTGAGCGCGGAAACTTTTCCGCGATAGCTCTTCAGGTGCCGCTGCGCGGTCTCGAACGCTTCCTGCGCTTTATTCAGATTCTTGCCCACGTTTTCAAACTGGTTCTGGAAAAAGTCGAAGGACTTCTGCGCCTTGGCGAGTTCGGCACGGCTCTTTTCGAACCGGCTGGCGACTTCGTACCACTTATGCACCAGGGAAATGGTGTGCAGCGTCATCAGCAAGGTGTTGGGCGAGACCGGAAAAACGTGCTGCTCGTTCATCCAGTCGCCCAGTTCGCGGTTGCGGACCACTTCCATGTAAAGCGTCTCACTCGGCAGATACATGAGGGCGATTTCGGTTGTGCCATTCTCGGGCTGGATGTACTGCTGAATGCGCTTGGTCTCCGCCTTCATCACGCGCACCAGGGCGACTCGCGCTTCGGCGATCTCGTCTTCGTCGTTGCTTTCGAAGAGCGCAATCACCTGCTCGCGCGGAAACTTGGCATCGATCGGAAGCTTGCGGTCGGGGAAATAGATGAGGGCGTCGGCGCGCCCTCCGCCCTCGCCGGGCGATGACTGCAGCGCGAACATGTGCGCGGGCAGGAAGTCGGCGAGCAGGCGCTCCAGGCTGGCTTCGCCGAACTGGCCGCGCAGATGCGGAAGTTTCAGCAGGTTATTCAAATCGTTGATCGAGTGGCCGAGCGCGCCGACTTCACGCAGCTGTTCTTCGGCGGCCTTCAAGTGTTGCTGAACTTTTTCGAACTGGGCAAATCCTTCCTTGATGTTCTCGTCGAGTTTCAGCTGCACTTGCTCGGTGATCGCCATGAGTTTCGAGTCGACGCGATCGCGAATCGAGTCTAGACTCTGCGCGGTCTGCTGATTCAGGCTCTGAAATTCGCTCTTGAGCTGCTGTGTGGTGAGCAGAAGGGAACTGGTCAACTCGGTCCGGCCCTCGCTCAAGCTGCGGTTTTGTTCGTCTCTTCCGGCGGCGAGTTGCTGCTCGACCGAGCTGCGGATCTCTGAAAAACCTTGCTGGATGCGGTCTGTGACCTGCTGGCGGAGGTCCCCTTTAGTCTGCTCGAGCCTACTGGCCATGTCGGCAGTCGCGCTACTGAACTTCTGGCCAAGGCTCGAGCCAAGCCTTTCGATCTGACCCGCAACTTCCGCCTTTGCATCAACTTGCGCGGCAGCCGAAACGCGGCGCAGCAGGACGGCCGAGAACCCAAGCAGGACAAGGGTTCCGGCGAGCACGGTAACCAGCAGTATGGTCTCCATAGTAAGTAGCTGAGCTGAATTCTAGAAGCTAGCGTGAGAGATGGAAAGCGGAACTTTACCGGCAACCCCCTCGCCGGAACTCTCAACTAACGCTCATGCTCAGGGCCCTGGCGGTTTCATTCGCGATGTTGGCGGTCAATCCCGGGCCTTGCTCGGCGGAAACCAGGCCGCCGGCGGCCGATGTCTGCGACATCGCGGTTCCTAACGGCGTCCGCACCGGCGCTTGCAGCAAGTTGCCCATCCCCCGATCGGACTCGGCGGCCGCGTCTTCCACTGGAGAGGACCCGGCCGCCGAGAACGAACTTTTCGACGCGGTGAACCAGAGCCGCGAACTGGCCGGGGCACCGCCGCTACGCCGGGATGAAAGCCTGCGCGAAGCGGCGCTGGCGCACGCCCGGCGGATGGTGAAGAGCGAGCGTCTGGAGCATCAGTTCTCTGGAGAGCCCTCCCTGCTGGAAAGAATTGCGTTAGTC
>JBAVVP010000193.1:0-2940 GCA_049697355.1 Terriglobales bacterium | reverse complement strand
TGTAAACCAGGCGGAATTTGATGTCGTGAACCTGGGTCTGGGCAACGTGCTCTCAGGCAGCTATGGTTCGATCGAGGCGTTTACTTCGATGTCGGAGCTGGACATACAGAACTCCATCTCGGAGGCGGCTGCTGCATCGGGTATTTCAACCAACTACGCGACGGGCGATACCGGCGACTTCTCAGTCTATGGCGTCCCTCCAACGGTCCTCTCGCCAGCGGATTCTCCCTGGGCTACAGCCGTTGGGGGTGTAAGTCTGGCGCTGAATCCGGACAACTCCATTGCCTGGCAAACGGGATGGGGAACCAATGAAACGCTGCTCGCCGAGACAGGTTTCGTCTTCGATCCGCCGCTCGCTTTCGGCTTCCAGTCTGGTTCCGGCGGAGGCGCCAGCAACTGCGCTGTCCAGGATGTCAACTTTAACTGCCTCGGCGGCTTCCCCAAGCCGTCGTACCAAAGGCTGCTTCCTGGCAAATATCGTCAACTTCCCGATGTCTCCTGGCTCGCGGATCCGTGGACGGGAGCCGCGATCCTGATCAGCATTCCCGGGCAGATTCCGCCACAGGTGTGGCAGGTGTGGGGAGGCACAAGCCTGGCGACTCCGATGTTCTCCGGCTTGTGGGCCATCGCCAATCAGGAAGCCCTGGCTGGAGGTGGATCAGAACTCGGTCAGGCCGCCCCCTATATGTACTCCATGCCGGCGGGAACCATTTACGACATCCGTCCGGTTACGTCGAAGCACAACGTGAAGGCATCGATTCAGGAATCCACTGGCACCAACACCTACAACCCTAACGCTGTGATGGGCGGTGCCGCAGCGACGAACTTCGTCAGTGCGCTGTGGGATTACCCGTATTACCAATTCACTGCGCTCGCGATTTCGTTCGGGAGCGATTGCGCGGATGTGCCCGAAGCCGACTTTGACGGGACTTCGTGCAACGATCCTAAAGCCTTGCATACGAAGGTAGGTTGGGACAACGTGACCGGCGTGGGAACGCCGAACGGAAAGGCGTTCGCCGATTCCTTCTACGGAAAATAACACCGGCTACTTGAAGATTACCCTGCCATCCCCAAGTGGCAGGGTTTTTTGTTCGCTCACGAAGAGTGCGGATGGAAGGGTGGCGACAGTGGCAACTCGGCGGGAGAAGAACCTTGTCCAACGAAAACACGAAAGAACCTACTTGACTCCGACCGGCCTTCTCATGGAAGGCGATTACACTCGTTGACGAATGAGTGAAGGGCGATAGGGTGCTGGCTGAGCCGCAGCACTATCCCTGCGTTCGGTCGAGAACCTCTGCATGCCAGGCCATCTGGATGGCTTCCAGCTTGGCTTCGTTCGACTTCGCGGGGTCGTCCCTGAAGCCGGGGAGCGCGATCACATATTTATGCAGGTCGGTGAAACG
Source organism: Terriglobales bacterium (assembly GCA_049697355.1). Lineage (GTDB taxonomy): Bacteria > Acidobacteriota > Terriglobia > Terriglobales > Acidobacteriaceae > Acidiflorens. The sequence continues at coordinate 1,537 of JBAVVP010000193.1, read as the reverse complement.
GACCGCCAGCGGGTCGAGTTCGGGATGGTTCTCAGAGAGCAGGATTCCGATGTCCTCAGAATCGCTCCAGGTGAGTTCTTTAGGCATGAAGCAACGCTCCTCGTAATCGTTCACCCTCAACTGTCGTTCGCTCCAACCAGCCCCGATCACGGTTTAGCTGAGAGCTGATGGCTGACGGCTGAAAGCTGCTTTTCTAATGCTCTTCCGAAATGTAATTGCGGTTCCACGCCGGGATTTCCACGACCAGCTTGCCCGGTTTCTTGATCACGGTCTGGCATCCAAGGCGCGAGTTTAGCTGAAGGTCGGCGGCCATGTCGAGCTTGTCGGCCTCGTCATCTTCCATCTCCGAGATCAGGTCCGCGCCTTCTTTTACCCAGACGTGGCAGGTCGTGCAGGCGCAGTTTCCTCCGCAAGCGTGATCGAGGCGGATGCCGAAGTTCAGCGCTACATCGAGCACCGACTCTTCCTTGCCGTGATCTTTGTAGGGCAGCTTGCCGTGTTCGAAAGTCACCGTTTTGCCTTCGGGAAGAAAGGTGACTTCAACCGTATTTTCGCTGGGAACATCCACCGTGGCCGCTCCGCTTCCGTGTGTTTTTTCTTCAGACATGTATGAACCCCTGCACTATTCAAATTCTGCCTTCGCCACCGGATGCCCGGCCTGCGGTCCTTCTTCCAGATCGGTGTCGTCCATGGCCTTTCCCTTGAGGGCGGTGGAGACGGCGGTATCCATCATCAGTTCGGCCAGACGCATCGTAGCCTGGTTCAGCGCGTCAATGCCTCCGCGGATCGCGTGATACTCTTCGCCATCCTTTGCCGCAACCAGAGCTTTCTCCAGCGTTTCGACCGTACGGCGTTCGTCGGTCTTAAGTTCCTGCCATGCCGAATTCTTCTTTCCTTTTGCGAGGGCAGTCAGGATCGTGTCGGCCTCGCGCCGCGCTTCGATGATCTGCCGCTGCCGGAAATCTTCTTCCGCGTAGTCGAACGACTCGAGCAGCATATTCTCGACCTGTTCGTCAGTGAGGCCGTAACTGGGCTGGACGTCGATCTGCGCTTCTTTCCCGCTGCGCTGTTCACGCGCTGAGACGCGCAGAATGCCGTTCGCGTCGATCAGAAACTTCACTTCAATGCGCGGCATTCCGGCGGGCATGGGTGGAACGCCGTTCAGATCGAAGCGCGCCAGCGACCGGCAATCCCGCGCCAGTTCGCGCTCGCCCTGCAGCACGTGAATCGCGACGTTGGCTTGGCCATCGACCTGGGTGGTGTAGTACTGCGTTGCCGACGCCGGCACCGTCGAGTTGCGCAAAATGACTTTATCGGTTACGCCGCCCGCTACTTCAATTCCCAAAGAAAGCGGGGTTACGTCGAGCAGCAGCATCTCTTTCGTGATGTCGGAGCCGCCGCCCAGAATGTTCGCCTGCACGGCCGCGCCCAGGGCAACCACTTCATCGGGATTCAAATCGGTGTGCGGCACGCGCTTAAACAGATCCTGCACCAAGTGCCGCACCTTGGGAATGCGTGTGGAACCTCCGACCAGTAC
>JBAVVP010000192.1:0-2187 GCA_049697355.1 Terriglobales bacterium | reverse complement strand
GGCTACGGTTGCGACCAGCGCGAATACCATGGCCAGCAGAAAGCCGAATCGCCTCGAATCAACCCTCATCACAATTCTCCTTTTAATCTGTTGTCGATTGGAATGTATTTGTCGCCTTCGACCCGCTCTAGCAATAACACGGGCGAAGATGGGCGTCATCCACTAACGGTAGTTCGACACGGGGCATGCGATTTCTCGCACGCCCCTTTGTGTTATGGCCTTCAGCCTCGATTTAGTCGCTCGACGGAACGGCTTTCGGCATGTTTTTGGGATCGAGCAGCGGTAGCGGGTTCTTCGGATGCTGCAGATCCGGGATCAGGTCGTTCGACGCGCCGCCCGGGAACCGCTGGATGCTCGGATACTTCATGATGGACTGGTCGAAGTCGTACAGTGCCGTTGAAAAGAGCGCAGCCGACCAGCCGTTATCTTCGCCGGCGTACCTTCCCGGCGAGGTCCGCAATCCATTCATTTCACCTTCGGCGCCGTTGAAGATCAGGTCGTATCTCTCAAACGGGTCCATAGTGAGGTTGTACACGGCGGGTATTGAACCCAGCGACTGACTAGGCCCCAGCCAGGAGTCTTTCGCAGTCCAGACGAACTTCCACGCGATGTTCACCCACGGCTCGTTGGGATCTCCGGCTATATCCGTGCGGATGGCATTGAGATACTCGCCATTGATATAGATCCAGGACCGGCGCGCAGAGTGCTGTGCCGTGCCCAGGATGTAGGCGCTATTGTCGATGCTGTCAAAGTAGATGGGCTTGCCGTTGTTGTCCTTCATCTCGCCAGTCGGCGGGGGAGTGATGCCCGCCATCGCTGCCAGGGTCGACCAGCAGTCGATGTGCGACATCATTTCGCCGTAGTTAACGCCCGCCGGAATGTGCCCCGGCCACGTCATGATGGCCGGCACGCGCCAGCCACCTTCAAACGCCGAGCCCTTTTCGCCGCGGAACGGAGTCGTTCCCGCATCCGGGTAGGCATCGAGCCACGCGCCGTTGTCGGCGGTCAGGATCACGATGGTGTTGGGCGCGTATTGATGGATGGCATCCAGCACTCTGCCGATGTCGGCGTCCATTTCCATCAGCGAATCGGAATAATCGCCGAGATGCGATTTGCCGCGGAAGTCGGGGGCCGCATTCGTGGGGTTGTGCATCTTGATCCAGTTCACGTCCATAAAGAACGGCTTGCCGCTCTTCGCGTGAGTCTTGATGTAGTCGACCGCGTAGTCGGCTTGCCGTTCGTCCATGGTCGCCATGTAGTCGTAGGTGATGGTAGCTACTTTCTTGGCGGGCTGACCGGCTACGCCTTCCCACTCACCCAGGTTCACCACGGAATCCCACATTTTCTCGAAATCCGCGTTATACGACGGAAACCAGGGATGGAACCACTTCGTAGTATCGGGATAGGAATAGACGCCAGCGTAATACGCGGCGAACTCCTTCATTTCGTCGAAGCCATGCGCGATCGGGTAGGCCGCGGGCTTGTCGCCCAAGTGCCACTTGCCGGAGAAGTACGTCGTGTAGCCGTTCTTCTTGAAGAACTCTGCAATCGTCGGAGTTTCGGGCTTGAGGTAGTTCTCATCGCCAGGGGCAACTACGATCGACAGCGCCGAGCGGATCGGAATGCGTCCGGTCATAAACGAGGCGCGGCCCGCCGTGCAGCTCGCCTGTCCGTACCAACTGGTGAACACGGCTCCTTCTTTGGCCATCTTGTCGATGTTGGGAGTGGGATGGCCAAGCGTTGCGCCACCTCCCGAATACGCACCAAAATCGTTCCATCCCGTGTCGTCGGTCATGAGCATGACGACGTTGGGTTTGTCGTTTTGCGCTGCCGCAGGAACTGCACCACCCGCCAGCAAAAAGCTGGAAATGGCCAGCGCTCCCAAGGCTAGTTTTCGAACTGAAGTTGCAGAGTTCAACTGATATCTCCTCGGTGGCAAAAGATTAGCCTCCATTCGCTGGAGGAATGCCCAGGTTGGTTTCACAGAAAACAAGTGGAGACCATTCGCTTCCGATGTTTGAAACGCTACCCCAAAGTGCCATGGAACATTGCAGAGACTCTAACCCGGACGCTGACATGAAATCAAATTCAAGCTGGCCATTTAAACGAGGTGTTTACGGTGATAAGACATGGTAGTTTACCGAGCGGCGGACGGACGAGTGTCAGTGTTTGAAGGGATAGCTGTTG
>JBAVVP010000191.1:0-21572 GCA_049697355.1 Terriglobales bacterium | reverse complement strand
CTTTTGGAGAATACGACGAATCGCGAACGACCAACGACTAACGACCAACGACCGGCTGCGCCCTACAATGGTGACGCTGGCATTCCAACCTGCGCACCCCATGAGCGAAACCCAACACGACTCGATCCGCGCTTACTATCGCGCGCTGTTTTCCGCCTGGGGACGCCAGCACTGGTGGCCGGCGCAATCGCGCTTTGAGGTGATTATTGCAGCATATTTGACCCAGAACACTTCATGGACGAACGTGGAAAAGGCACTTGGCAACCTGCGGAGGGCACAACGGCTGACGATCGGCGGAATCCGGCACACGCCGCAAGCTCAGCTTGAGCAATGGATCCGGCCAGCGGGGTACTTCCGGCAAAAAGCGCAGCGGCTGAAAACGTTTGTCCGCTTTCTCGATACGCGCTACGGCGGGTCGCTGGCGCGGATGTTCGCGCGGCCGACGGCGGAGCTCCGCGGCGAACTGCTCGCGCTTAATGGGGTGGGACCGGAGACCGCAGACTCGATTCTGCTGTACGCCGGCAATCATCCGGTGTTTGTGGTCGACGCTTACACCCGGCGGATTTTGGAACGGCATGAGATGGTTTCGAGCACGGCCAGCTATGACGAAATTCGACTGCTGTTTGAGCAGGCGCTCGGCGAGGTGCCCGCAGCGGAGGGCTCTTCACCGCGGAGACGCCGAGGCCGTCGAGAAAATTCGGGGCTAAGTTCGAATGATTGTTCAAAAGATCAAGAAGTTGCCCTCGGTGCTCTCGGCGTCTCGGCGGTGAACAAGGATGCGCAGGGGCCGCGTGGCTCTTCGCATCGGCCTTCTGCCGTAAGTGAGGGCGCACGGCCACCCCGGGTCCAGCGATTCAACGAAATGCATGGGCTACTCGTCGGGGTAGGCAAGAATTACTGCCTAAAGTCACAAATGCGCTGTGAGCAGTGTCCTTTGCAGAAATTCCTTCCTCGCGCAAAGTGAGTCATCGAGTATGACGACCCGGGAGTGAGCTCATGAAATGGCGAGCGCTTTTCTTTGTTCTAGCAGTCGCGGTCTCTCTGGGATTGGGCGCCGCGGCCCCCGAGCCGTCGCTGCGGGAGGCGGCACAGGGGGCTGGAATGCTGATCGGCGCCGCGGTACGACCGGCTCAACTTTCCGAGGCGGCCTACGCGTCCACGCTGGCCCGCGAATTCAACATGCTGGAGCCGGAAGACGCGCTCAAGTGGGAAGTAGTGCATCCGGGGCCGCAGTCTTTCGACTTTTCGCAAGCGGACCAGGTTGTGGATTTCGCAACCCGGCACGGAATGAAGGTTCGCGGGCACACGCTCGTCTGGCACCGGCAGAATCCAAGATGGTTGGCGGAAGGAACCTACACTTCCAGCGAACTGGCGGAAATTCTCGAGAAACACATCAAGACGGTTGTGGGACATTACCGGGGCAAGGTGTTCGCGTGGGATGTGATCAATGAGGCCTACGACGAAGTGCATCTGGGACAACTACGCAGCACGATCTGGCGGGACCAACCCGGAATTGGCCTCGGGGCAAATGGCTACGCCTATATGGAGCGTTGTTTTCGCTGGGCACACGAGGCGGATCCGCAGGCACTGCTCTTTTACAACGAGGGCGAAACGGAGGTCGTGAATCCCAAATCGGACGCGATCTATGCCATGGTTCGCGACTTTCGACAGCGCGGTGTCCCGATCGACGGCGTGGGCTTGCAGATGCATATCTCCAATCTGCACGCCGATGTCGCGTCCATTTCCGCCAACATCAAGCGCTTAACGGATCTGGGCTTGCAGGTCCACATTACCGAGATGGACGTCTCGCTTGCCGTTGATGCCAAGGGCGATGCCAGTCCGGATGACCTGCAGCGGCAAGCGGACATCTACCGGCAAATTGCCGCGGCGTGCCTCGCCTATCGCGGATGCACGGCGATCCAGACCTGGGGATTTACCGACAAGTATTCCTGGATTGGGTCGCACTCGAAGCACACGCAAGGCGCGGCGCTGCTGTTTCATCGGGACTATCGGGCCAAGCCGGCGTATGCGGCGCTACGGGATGCGCTGGAGTCGGGAAAGCAGTCGTTAGTCGATGGCCGTTAGTCGTTGGCGGGCGAGTCCCCCGCGTTCCGCAGATCCGAACGACCAGCGACTAATGGCCAACGACGCCCTATAATGTGACCAATCCTTGGCCACACCCAATCCAATTCGCGACGAAAGCAAAACCTCGGGCCGCCGGAAGGCGGTGATTGGGCTGGGGATTGGCGCTTTTTTTCTGCTCGCCATCCTGGTCGCGCAGGCCTCGTTCAATCTGAAGTTCATCAGTCCCGACAGCAATCAGGAGGTTCTATTCTTTGCTGGACTGAGCGGGTTGATTTTTTTTGCTTTCCTGGCGCTGACCATCGTTCTCGCGCGCAATCTGCTGAAGCTCTACGCCGAACGACGGCAAGGAGTGGCCGGCTCAAAGTTCCGCACACGGCTGGTGGTGGTCAGCCTGTTGCTGTCGTTTTTGCCCGTGATTGCGATGTTCTGGTTCTCGTACGGGCTGATGAATCGCTCGATCGACAAGTGGTTCTCGCAGCCGGTCGAGGAAGTGCGCGCGGACACGGCGGCGATGTCAGCTCTGCTCTATGACTACGCGGGCGACAATGCAGCCTCGGAAGCACAGGCCATCGCACAGACGGAGGAATTCCAAAAGGCTTTTGCCAGCGGGAATTTCAATGAGGCCACGGATGAACTTCAGGAACATCTGCCTACGCTGCAAGGTGGTTTCGTTCTGGTCATGGCACGTGGCAACGTGGCCGCCAAGCTCAACCCTCCCGCACATTGGGCCGACATGAAGGATCGCTTCCCGGTGCAGGCGGCACTGCGCGGAGAGCATCCGCATTTCCAATGGGGCCAGACGGACTACCTGATCGCGGCGGCCGTGCTTCGAGGAGGCGCGGTGTTTGTCGCCATGCCTCTGCCGCCAAAATTTGCCCAAACGGCCAAGCAGATTCAGGACAGCCAGAAGCGCTACATCGAACTGGCGGCAAAACGGAAGCTATTTCGGCGGACGTATATCGGATTTCTGCTGCTGCTGACGGTGGTGGTACTGTTCGCTTCGACCTGGCTGGCGTTGCTGCTTTCGAAGCTGGTCAATCGTCCAGTGGCGGCGCTGGCGGCGGGAACGGAAGCCATCTCCAAAGGGCAACTGGATTACCGCGTCGATATTCGCGCCACCGACGAACTGGCTGAACTGGTGCAGTCGTTCAACAGCATGGCGGAACAGCTGGAGTCGAGCCGGCGGCAAATTGAAGCCTCGAGCCGCGATGTGAGCGCCGCGAACGAAGCCCTCGAGGGACGACGCCGGTATATCGAAACGGTCCTTGAAAGTATTCCGACGGGAGTGATTTCAATTGACGCCGACCGCCGTGTGACGCTGGCCAACGCCGCGTTCTCGAGGATGTTTTACGTGGAGCAAAGCGAGTATATGAGTCCGGCGGCGCTGGTCAACCGGCCGCTGCGGGAGGTGATGCCCGCCGATGTGCTCGCCGACCTGGAACCGCTGCTGCGCCGCGCGGATCGTATGGGCATTACGGCCGCGAACATGGAACTCGACCTGCCCCGGGCGCAGCTGAATGTCGCCGTAACAGTGTCGGCGCTGAGCCACGCCGAAAGGTTGGGATATGTGCTGGTGTTCGAAGACCTTTCGGACCTGCTGCGGGCGCAGAAACAAGCCGCCTGGCGCGAAGTGGCGCGGCGCGTGGCGCACGAGATCAAGAACCCGCTGACCCCGATCGCCCTTTCCGCCGAGCGCATTCATCGCCATTTGACGCGGGGTACGGCTCCCGATGCCGCTTCACTCGATGTGATCCGCACTTGCTCGGAGACAATCGGAAACGCCGTTGAAAGTGTGCGCACGCTGGTGGATGAATTCTCCGCGCTGGCGCGTTTTCCCGCCTCGCGTCCGCAACCCGCGAGCTTGAATCAGCTGGTGGAGGGCGCGCTCATTCTGTTCAACGGGCGGCTGGAGGGCATTCGCGTGCGCACGGAACTGGCGCACGATCTGCCGGCGGTGATGGCCGATCCGGAAGCGATCAAGCGCGCGATCGCAAATCTGGTGGACAACGCGGCCGAAGCCATGCAGGACGCGATGCTGAAAGAGATCACGATTTCAACTTCGCTCGTGGCGAGCCGCGATGCCGTCGAACTGGCCGTCTCGGACACGGGGCAGGGCGTTTCGCGTGATGTGAAAGAAAGGCTGTTCCTGCCATATTTTTCGACCAAGCAGCGTGGCACGGGGCTGGGTCTGGCGATCGTGAGCCGAATTGTGGAAGACCATCGCGGTTCGATCCGGGTGGAGGAAAACAAACCGTTCGGCAGCCGCTTTGTGGTCGAGTTGCCCATAGCGGCGGAAACGATCAGCGCTCCGGCGGCAAGCTAGAGGAGAGAGTCGTTAGTCGTTCGCGGTTTTTCGCATTCCGCGGAAAGCGATGCACATGCCTGCCAACGACTAGCGACCGACGACTAACGACTGATAGATATGCCACACATTCTCATCGTCGATGACGAAGCAGGTATCCGCGAATCGTTGCGTGGCATCCTCGAGGATGAAGGATACAAAATCAGCGTCAGCCCGAGCGGGGAAGACTGCCTCGAAGTGCTGCGCAAGAGCAGCTTCGACTTGATCCTGCTGGATGTGTGGCTGACCGGGATTGACGGGCTGGAAGTGCTGGAAAAGATCCGCGCGATGGAGGATCCGCCGGAGGTCATCATGATCTCGGGCCACGGGACCATCGAGACGGCGGTGCGCGCCACGAAGCTCGGCGCCTACGATTTTGCGGAAAAACCGCTGTCGCTCGAAAAGACGCTCATCCTAGTAAAAAATGCCATCGACGCGCGGCGGTTGCGTCATGAAAATCTCGACCTGCGGAAGCAACTACAGGCCAAGAGCGTGATCGTCGGAGACAGCGTTCCCATGAAAGCGCTGCGCCAGCAGATCGCGCTGATGGCGCCCACTAACGGACGGGTGCTGATCTACGGCGAATCGGGCACGGGCAAAGAGTTGGTCGCGCACGCCATCCACATGCAGAGCCTGCGCAAGAATGAGATGTTTGTCGAGATGAACTGCGCCGCGATTCCCGAAGACCTGATCGACAGCGAACTGTTCGGACATCGTAAGTCGTCATTTCCCGGAGCTACGGCGGACAAGGAAGGCAAGTTTCAGAAGGCGGATAAGGGAACGCTGTTTCTGGACGAAGTCGGCGACATGAGTCTGAAGACGCAGTCGAAAGTCTTGCGTACCCTGGAGCAGCAGCGGTTCAACCCGGTCGGAAGCGACGATCCGGTCACGGTGGACGTGCGGGTGATTGCTTCTACGAATAAAGATCTGGAGGAAGAAATCGCGAAGGGGAATTTTCGCGAAGATCTCTTTTACCGTCTGAACGTGGTTCCGTTTGTGGTGCCGCCGCTGCGCGAACGAAAGGAAGACATCCCGCTGTTTGCGCGGCACTTTCTGAAAGAATTTGCCTCGGCCTATGGGCGCCGTCCACGAGAAATCACCGACGACGCCATCGACGTGCTGATGCGCTATGCCTGGCCGGGGAACATCCGCGAACTGCGCAATGTAATCGAGCGCATCGTGATCATGAATCCCACGACTTCACGATTTGAGCGCAAGCATCTTCCGCCGCTGGTGCACCGCGACGGCGGCCGGCGCGTGGCGGGTACGGAAGGTTCGACGCTGCATCAGGCCCGGGCGGCCTACGAGCGCGACTACATCCTCAAGAAGCTCGACGAGAATCATGGCAACGTCACCCGCACAGCGGAGGTGCTTGGACTGGAGCGCAGCCACCTGTATCGGAAAATGAAGAGTTTGGGGATTGCGGCAAAGGAGTGAAGCAGGTCTTAGGTCTTAGGAAAATCAAGTGCCAGATCCATTCCAGGCTGTTCCTAAGACCTAGGACCTAGGACCTAACACCTAACACCTGTTCTTCTATTTTTTCCGCATGTGAATCTCAGTCCCGTTTTTGTGGAACTGGACGTCGTCCATCAATTGATTGATCAGGTAGATGCCACGGCCGTGATTGGAATAGATGTTCTCGCCGTGGCAGGGGTTGGCAATCTCGGCAGGATCGAAACCGGGGCCGGGATCGCGCACCACGATCAGCATGCCCCGCTCCTCGTCGCAGGCGACATCACATTCGATCACTTTGGAGGGATCGCTTTTCGCTCCGTGCACGACCGCATTGGCCAAGGCTTCGGTCAACGCGAGTTCGATGGCGTCTTCGCGTCCCTCAGCGCATTTCATTTCCCGCACCACCTTCATCACGCTACGGACGACGGGGTCGATGGCATCGCGGTCGCCGGAAAGCGTCACGCTGAGCTTGAGGTCAAGCTTCTCCGCGTCGAAGTTACACGACTGCGGCGGCTGCGCAGAGGATGAGGAAGAATGTTCCATATTCGGCTGTGGTCTTGTTCCAGCCTATCCTCTGACTAAGATGCAGGAAGGCGCTCAGAGATTCTAGGGACTTATGGGCTCAGATGCAAACTTTTTTTCGATCTCAAGCAACCTTGGGTTACGACCGCGTGTTACCACGGTCAGGGCGCTCGTGTCGAGACGGGGCTCCGCCCCGTTTCAGGCTGCACAGTAATGCCGAGACGCGGCAATCCCTGTCTCTACACGGGGAGTTGCTTCACGACTCCTCGGTCGGCCGGCCTCCGATCTGCTGTAGTTGACGCCGCCAATCGAGTTCTTCCACAAAGCTTCGCGAGTCGCGCCATCCCGCCTTGATCTTGACGAAGAGTTCAAGAAAGACTTTGGTGCCTACCATCTTCTCGATGTCGAGGCGGGCGGCAGTTCCGATTTTCTTGAGCATTTGGCCGCCTTTGCCGAGCAGAATGGCCTTTTGGCCGTCGCGTTCGCAATAAATCACGGCGGCAATTCGCGTCAGGCGCGGACTCTCTTCAAACTGTTCGATCAGAACCGAGACCGCGTGCGGCACCTCTTCGTGCGTCTGCATAAGAACATGTTCGCGGATCAACTCCGCCGCCATGAAGCGCACCGGCTGATCGGTGATCTGATCTTCGGGGAAATAGCGCGGGCCGTTGGGCAGGGCTTTCAGCACGCAGGCGAGCAATTCGTCGAGGCCTTTCCTTTTGAGAGCGGAGATGGGGACGATCTCCTTGAAATCGTGCAGCGTTTGGAAATGCGCAATCAGCGGGAGCAACTTGGTCTTGTCGGCGAGAAGATCGATCTTGTTGAGCAGCAGGAAGACTGGAGTGCCAGCCTTTTTTGCGAGGTCGAGGACGAAGGCGTCGTCGCGGTCCCAGCTCTTCTTGGCGTCGACAATCATCAAAATGAGTTCGCAGCCTTCGAGGGCCTCGCGCACCTCGGACATCATCTTGCGTCCGAGCGAGGAGCCGGACTGATGAACTCCGGGCGTGTCGACGAGCACGATTTGGCCGGCTTCACCACCCTTTTGTTTTGGGACGTTGATGATGCCGAGAATGCGGTTGCGCGTGGTCTGAGGCTTGGGAGAAATGATGGCCAACTTCTCGCCGACCAGCGCATTCAACAGCGTGCTCTTGCCCGCATTCGGGCGGCCGAGAATGCAGACGAATCCGGAATGGAAGGACATGGGGATAGGCTACTAGGTTCTGGCTGCCGGCTGCCAGCTAGGGCCCGGGTGCGTCCACCACTTCGCACAGAACGCGAATGGGGGGCACCCGCAGCTCAGGTTCATCATCGAATGACGTGGATGCGAATGCTGAGTTTCAGGTTTTTCCAGGCTCTGTCCGCCGTGTAAACCGGAGCACCCAGGGCAATTCCAAGTGCCAGGCACGCCCGGTCGCCGAGTGACAAACCGAGCGCGCGGGTAAGGACGACAAGGTCTCCGGCAGTCTTGGCCTGCTCGGCGGTGAAAGCGACCGCTTCATCAATGACCCCATTGGCGGCGGCCCAAGCGTCGTTCGGACTAAAGCCCCGTTGCACGAGTTTTCCGTGCACTTCGGCCAGATTGACCGCGCTGGCCGCAGCTGCGCTCATGATCTGAGGCGTCAACCGCTCCACGCCAGGCTCGCGGTTGATCACAGCCATCAGTGCCGATGCGTCCAGCACAACCCTACTCACGTTTGGCTGCCTCGCGCCGTTCGGCAATCAGTTCGTCGACCAGGGAGACGCCAGGCTTGACGTATTTCCGGACCAGCCGCTGGGCGCGCTCGATTCTGCGCTTCATCGTCGTGATCCGGAGTTCGTCGTCTTCCATACGCAAAATCACTTCGTCTCCCGCCTTGATGCCGAGCGCTTTGCGATAGGAAGCAGGAATAACGACGCGGCCGTTTTGGTTGACTCGCATTCGAGTTTCGAGGTCCATGTGTCACACTCCCAATGATCTGACAATATCGTACTATAATGTCATAATCGATAGATACTGACAAATACCGCCGGGCATCCTGCATTCAGCGGCTCAGCCCGTTAATCTCCGCATCCCTCCTCCGTTGTGCTTCTTGGGACTCAAGCACCTCACGAAGGCGGGTGGCTGGAACAATGAAGCTGACTCCAGTTGGCAGTTCGTTGCCGGATTTGAATTTTATGTCCTGTTCACCAACAATAGGCGCAACCAATTTGTTCTGAAACGCGCCCGTGAGAATCCCCAAGAAACTGAACTTTTGCCCCACCATTAACGATCCGCCTCGGAGGCCGCCAAGAGACAGAAATACGGGGGAGCCGCTGTTCCCCGGCCAGCTCTGCAGTTCAGTGATAAACGCCTTCTGTGGACCAGCGGGTGTGTCGATTTTCTCGTCACTCATCATGGCAAGCGTGCCACGTCTTACGATTGGGTAGTTGTGTCGTGCGCCGTAGAACTGCGCCATCAAGCCAATGAAGTAAAGGTTGTCCCCCTCCACCACTGCGTCAGACTTCAATTGCGCGTCGTCCACAAACATTGTGAGTGGAATTGTCTTAAATTCAAACTTATGCTCATCAGGCAATAGCGGAATCGCGACCGCCTCGTCTGCAGGGTCTTTGTCGTCATGCAACCACAACAGATTCGCGCTCGCGTCCGTAACGGCTACGTCGTTAACAAAATCGACCTCGATATCGCCCACAGGTTTCTTGAGATTCAGACGTACTTTCAGCTTCGATAGGAATGTTCCGTCGAAATCACGCAACACGTGCTTGGCAGTAGCAAGGTAGCAAAACCCGAAAGTCGGCCCCCCTCGCTTGTCCGGATACATTACAAAGAATCCCGTACCTAACGGCATTTCCACCGCAATCGGTTGCCCGTGTGCGTCCTTCATAGGCGTCCCGTCAGCATTCAGTGGGTGAAAGGTGCCAAAGAGAAATGCAGTCACTTCCTTCTGTTCCGTTATGCCCTGCGCGGCTGCTCGCGGGGAAGCTGAAAGCACTAATGCTAGGAGTACGCCTATGACTAACAATCGTTTCATTTTCTACAGCCTCCGTTCTAACAGTCGCTCTTTCACGGGACGCCTAACGGGCGTGGTCAAGGAAACCGACGGCAGCCAAAGATTGCCTTCAGAGCAACTTCATCTGCTTGGGCGCGGCGGTGGTGATGCGCACGCGCTCCACACGGCGATCGGTCGCATCGAGGACTTCGAACTTCAGCCCGTCGTCTTCGACGATTTCGCCTTTCTTGGGAATGCGTCCGGCAAGTTCGCTGACCAGGCCGGCGATGGTGGAGGACTCGCGGCCTTCGGGCCTCATGCCGAAGAGTTCGTCAAGGTGGTCGACATCCATGTTGCCGGGGACGATGTAGGAGTGGTCGTTTTCCCGGACGACCTGCGCCTTCTCGCGCTCGTCGCCGATTTCACCTACGATTTCTTCCACCAGGTCTTCGATGGTTACCAGGCCGGCTACGCCTCCGTATTCATCCACCACGATGGCCATGCGGACGTTACTGCGCTGCATCTCGCGCAGCAGATCACTTACTAATTTGCTTTCCGGGACGAAGTGTACATCCTTTCGCATGAGGGTCGCGACCGTGCGCGTGTGCGCCTCGGAGTCGGGCACCTGCAGCACATCCTGGGTGTGGAGAATGCCTTTGATGTGGTGAATCGAGCCTTCGTAGACGGGGATGCGGGAGAAATGCTTGCCCCGAAGCAACTCGACCACCTGCTCGACGGTGCAGTCGGCGGGGACGGCCACCATCTCCGGCCTGGGCTTCATGGCTTCGCGAACGGTCTTGCCGCTGAACTCGACGGCCGACTGGATCAGGTCGCGGTCGCCTTCCTGGATGATGCCTTCTTCCTGTCCCGCTTCAATCAAGGCGTCGACGGCCTCGGAGGAATTCTCGGGCGTCGGGTCGGCGTGCTCGCGGGTGAGGGCGGCGACGGACTGGCAGAATCCAAGCACCAGGGTCACGGGCAGAACGAAGTAGATGAGCAGGCGCAAGAGCAGCGTCCAGTGCTCAAGCCAGCGTCCTTGGGTTCGCGAAAAAAAGACGAAGGGGAGCAGGCGGTTGCAAATGATGATGATCAGGATCAGGCTGAGCGTCGCTTCGAGGACTTCGTTGATGCTCCAGGCGCGGTCGCGAAAGACGGTGAAGCCGACGATCATGGCGATGGCGGCCGTGACCAGTTGCGTGAGAATGGCCATGGAGAGCGAGGCGCGGGTGCGTGTCACTCCGAGGCGCGGCTCGACGATCTGCTCGAAAGCGTCGATGTTGTCTTGAAATTCGCGCGAGAGGAATTTGCCGAGTTCCTGGTATAGACGGTCGACATAGGAGACCAGGGTCAACAGGCCGAACAGGAACACGAGAGCTATGCCGACGCCGATCATCGTTATTGCGATTGCCAGGCTATGGCGAGCGCTTCCTCCCGGTACGCTCTATCAGTCCGAGCGGAAGGTGAAGTTTCGCGCGCAACAGTCTTTCGCGCCTCGCCATCTGCCCATTGTCGCACTCGTGATCGTAACCGCGAAGATGCAAGACGCCGTGCAAGACGAGAATTTTCACTTCTTCGGCCAGCGAGTGCCGGAGCGCCCAGGCATTTTGCGCTGCGATCTCCGCCGAAATGGCGATTTCACCGGCAAATCGCTCTTGTGCGTCGGGCTCGGCGGGAAAAGCGAGGACGTCGGTGGGCTTGTCTTTTCCTCGGAAGCGGCGGTTCAGAGACCTTATCTCGGCGCTCGAAGTCAGGAGCACGTCGACTCGACCTCTCAATCCGGCGGCGCGGCGAGCGCGCGCCACGAAGCGGTTGAGCGCCAGCTCGGTCAGGTCGTCGACGCGCTTTTGAAAGATGACCACGTGCTTACCATATTGTCATCCTGACCCTGAGCGCAGCCGAAGGGGAAGGACCTATGCATTTCGCGGCCAAATGCATAGGTCCTTCGCTTCGCTCCGGATGACAATCGCAAATTCTAGCGACAAATTCAAATCTTGACGACAATCCAAATTCTATCGCGCTTAATTGCGCAGCGGCGGCGGCTCATCGGAAGCCGGCGGCGGCGCGACCGGCCTGGGTTCGGACTTGGGTTCGAGCAGCGACAACTGTTGTTCCGCCAGCCGCGCTTTGTAGTCGTCATAGGCGCGGATGATTCTCTGCACCAGGTGATGCCGCACCACATCGCTTTCGTCGAAGTGCACGAACGCGAGTCCGTTGACACCTTTCAGAATTTCGACCGCCTCGATCAAGCCGCTGCGGCGGGCGGTGGGCAGGTCGATTTGGGTGACGTCGCCGGTGATCACCGCCTTCGAACCAAATCCCAGGCGGGTGACGAACATCTTCATCTGCTCGGAGGTGGTATTCTGCGCCTCGTCGAGAATGACGAAGGAATCGTTCAGAGTGCGTCCGCGCATGAAGGCGATGGGCGCGATCTCGATGATATTTTTTTCGAGATAGCGTTCGACTCGCTCGGGCTCGAGCATGTCGAAGAGCGCGTCGTACAAGGGCCGCAGATAGGGATCGATCTTCTCCTGCAAGGTGCCGGGGAGAAAGCCTAGACGTTCTCCGGCCTCGACCGCGGGGCGCGCGAGAATGATGCGGTTGACCTGCTTGTTCAGCAGCGCCGAGATGGCCATGGCGACGGCGAGATAGGTCTTGCCGGTGCCGGCGGGGCCGACTCCGAACACCATGTCGTGCTGCTCGATGGCTTCCAGGTAGCGGCGCTGATTGGGGCTTTTGGGCTGGACGGTGCGGCGGCCAAAAGAACGCTGGCGTCCGGCTTCGGCCAGGCCGCGGAGGGTCGTGTTCGGGTCGCTGACCACCACGCGCAACATGCTGCCGAGGTCTCCGTTCACAAACTGGTGGCCGGACTTTCGCAGATACTCGTAGTCGGCGAACAACTGTTCGGCGCGGGCCACGTCGCGGGGAGCGCCTTCCAGTTCGATGCGGTCGGAGCGCAGGTCGATATTGATGTTCAGGCCGTCTTCAAGCACGTGCAGATTTTCATCGCGGGTGCCGAACAGGGTCTCGATGTCGGGGGTGAGTTCAATATTCTTTTTCATTCAGGGTTATGCCGCTGCCTCCTGCAGCCTGGGGGCCCTGTTGCGATGGTCGTTTCGTGCCCGATGAATACAGGTCGGGGCGTCCGGTTTTGCACGCAAGAATTGTCTGTCAGGGTGGAAGATTCCGGAACGCGCGCCAGCGTGGCGCGGACAGCCATCATTTGACTTAAGCGTAGCGCGGGCGGGCGGGGGAGTCAATGGGAGGAAATGTTGAACCGTCGAAGGTGGGTTTGCACACGATGAAAGTGTAGCGCGGACACTCTTGTCCGCGTGCCTGGGAGCAAACCATCCCGCCCGACAGTTGCCAAAGTGGCCCGCCGTGCTTACAATGTAATTACAGAGGTATTTCTGGACATGAGAACCGAGCTGGTTCGCATCGGCAATTCTCGCGGCGTTCGCATTCCCAAGCCTTTCATCGAGCAATGCGGGCTGGGTGAGACAGTCGAGTTGCGGGTCAGAAACGATTGCCTGATCATCTCTCCGGGACGCCAGCCACGCCAGGGTTGGGACGACGCGTTCCGCGCCTCAAGCCCCGCTGCGCACGACGAACTCATGCTGGAAGTCACGGAACCCAACGAGTTCGACCATAAGGAGTGGCGGTGGTAAGCGGGCCGCATATCGCGCCACAACGCGATGAGGTCTGGCTCGTAGTCCTCGATCCCACCGAGGGGGCCGAGATTCACAAGACCCGCCCTTGCCTGGTCGTCTCTCCCGATGAAATGAACCAGCATCTGCGAACCGTCGTCATCGCTCCCATGACGACCGTCACGCGCCCTTACCCCACGCGGGTAGCGGTGCGATTTCAGGGGAAACGAGGGCAGGTGGCCCTGGACCAACTCCGTGCCGTGGACCGGCAGCGCTTGGTGAGGAGGCTGGGAGCGGTGTCAGCAAAAACTGCGCAGGACGTTTCCGCCACGCTTCTGGAAATGTTCAGCCGAGTGTAAGGGAGCGGCCGGCAGGGATGCGTGCTAACATTTCGCCGTGGCGATCACCGATACAACCCCTGAGGCGAGGGCCCGCCAGTTTGAAATTCTGCGCGCCATGTCGGGAGAACAGCGGATAACGCTTGCTTACGAGATGAGCATGTTCATGCGAGAGATGGCGAAGGAAGGCATACGGCGCGATCATCCCGACTGGACCGAAGCGCAAATTGCACGAGAATTGTTGCGGCGGGCGTTCTTTCCCGCGCCCTTACCCGCCTGGCTCCGATGAGCATCCAGGATGTACTCCAGAGAATTATCTTGACGCTTGATCAAGCTGGGATTGCCTACATGCTTTCGGGTTCATTTGCCAGCGCGTATTACGGCGCGTCGCGCTCCACACAAGACATCGACTTCGTCATCCATGCGAGTTCCGAGCAATTGCGCTCATTCATCGGCGCGTTGCCAGTGAGTGAGTATTACGCCGATCTCGATTCAGCCCTCGAAGCCCACCAGCGACAATCCATGTTCAATGTGATCGACCAAGCCACCGGCTGGAAGATCGACTTCATCATTCGCAAGTCGCGCTCTTACAGCCGGGAGGAATTCCGTCGTCGACAGCGAGTGACGTTGCATGGCGTTGCTGTTTTCATGACGACTGCCGAAGACGCGGTCATTTCCAAGCTCGAATGGGCAAAGCTGGCGCAGTCGCGCCGGCAGATTGAGGACGCGGCGGCAATCTTGAGAGTGCGACAGGACGTGCTGGATCACTCCTATTTGGCAAAGTGGATCGCCGATTTAGGTTTGACGGACGAGTGGAGCGACGCGCGGCGGGTGGCAGGGATCTCGGACTGATGACATACTTAGCGATTCGGCGGGTTCTTCGGGTAGACGCATTGAATGAGGTCCCGTCCGAAGAAGCAAATTAAGGCAAGAGACCAACCGAAGGAACAGACCGCAACGGCAACCAGAAACGGGGTTCGCAACCACGGTTGGAAGAGTCCGAGACTACTATCCGCAAGATCTCTCCCGGTGAGTTCGTCCTGCACGCAGATAAATCCCCAAAATGCACCCAGCGCAATGAGCACTAAATCTCCTAATGATCGCAGAGACCCCCGCGCAGACATGAAGACTGCCTTGCGCTTCTGCCAAGAATCGATATTCAAGGCAACCCAATACCAAAGCAAGCCAACTGCCGCGATCAGCGTCACATCGTCCCAAGGGTAAAATAGATAATGGATACAAAGGAGTCGCGGGAGAGCCAAAGGGGCATTGATAGCAATCAGTAGTTGGAAGGCTGGGGATGGCCCGGGCATGTCCGCGGTGCGCGTAACAGCTTTGTACCATACCTGTGACCACCACAGTAGGACTACGGCCAGCGCCATCTGCGACAAAGGCAATGTGTATTTAAGCTTTACTCGCACGTTCTTTCTCCTTTAGCTTCCTGGACACTCGCCCACACCGCCCGATCCTTCGCCCAAGCCCGCAGCTCGGCAATTTCCTCTGCGCGAGTAATCGACAGCGGCACGGTGGACGAGAGCGCGGTGAGCAGGTCTTCGGTGCTTAGTTCCTGCTTGCGAGCAAAGGCCGCGTATAGGGCGGTTTGCACGGCGGATTCGATTTCCGCTCCGGAAAAGCCTTTGGCTGCCTCTGCAACCCGGTCCAGATCGTAGTCAGCGGGATTACGCTTGCGTTTGGTTAGCTGGATGGAGAGGACCTGCTTGCGCTCGACTGCACTGGGGAGGTCTACGAAGAAGAGTTCATCGAAGCGGCCTTTGCGAATTAGCTCTGGCGGCAGGACGGTTACGTTGTTGCAGGTGGCGGCTACGAAGACGGCGGGCTTGCGCTCCTGCATCCAGGAGAGAAACGACGCCAGCAGGCGCGACGAAACTCCTGCGTCGGCGGAGGCGGAATCGGGGCCGCTTCCGGCGAAAACTTTTTCCAGTTCGTCGATCCACAGGACGCAGGGCGCGAGGCCCTCGGCCACTCGAAACACTTTCTGGATGCGCTTTTCGGTTTCGCCAATGAATTTGTCGTAGACGGCGGCGGTATCGAATTTGACTAGTGGCAGTTTCCATTCTCCGGCTACGGCTCGGGCGCAGAGACTCTTGCCGCAGCCTTGGACACCGAGAATGATTACTCCTTTGGGCGGATCGAGGCCGAACTGGCGGGCTTGGTCGTCCCAGGAGCCTCGGCGCTGTTCGAGCCAGTGCTTCAAATTGTCCAGGCCGCCTACGCTCGACATGGTGTCGGTTGCGTCTACGAACTCCAGCATTTCCGAGCGCTTCAGCAGAGCTTTCTTCGCGTCCAGCACATCGGTTACGCAGTCGGACGAGAGCGCCAGGCGTCCAACTACCGTCTGCGAGATGGCTCGTTCAGCGGCTTCCTCGGTTAGGCCGCGGAGATTGGCGGCCATCGCGTCTACGCCGTTGGCGTCCAGTTGGAGTTTCAGATTGTGGGTACCGGCGAGGCGGGTGTAGGTTTCGCGGATGATCTCGCGCAGGCGGTCGCGGTCGGGTAAGGGCAGGTCCAGAAATTCCACCAGGCTCGCCAGTTCGGGCGGCATTTCGATGGCGGGGGCGGTCAACACCAGGGTCCTTCGATTGGCGGAGAATTTCTGGCCTACGTCGCGCAGACGACGGACCACTACCGGGTTATCCATGTGGCGATGGAAATCCTTCAGCACGAAGACGGCCTCGATGGTCATGGTTTCGAGGTTGGCCAGGGCCTGCACCGGGTCGGCGGTGTTGTACATGGCAGCCTTCGCCCCCGCGCCGGCGTCGGTGCCGCTGAATGTGTGAAGGTGGGTCTCCGACCCGCCTTGGCCGGCTGCGAAACCCGTCCCCACACCGCTGCCGGAGCGGACTAGGCCGTCGGCGATGGTCCATTCAAAGACGGCTAGACTCAGCTCGGAGCAGGCCGTGCGCACCAGGGTTAGCGCGCGGACTTCCTCGACCGTCTCCATGACGACGATAGGGGTGGAGGAGTTGATCAGGACTTTGAGGCGGTCGATGGCACTTGGACTCTGGGGCGAATTCATATCTATTTGACCGGGCGCGACTTGCTCCCGTAGAATACAGCTTCGGTTCCTACCGGAATACTCTCCTAGCGCGATCTAGGGCAAACAAAGGTAATCAAGCCTCATGGCAAATCATTTTTCGGCGATGAAACGCGCCCGTCAGACAGCGAAACGCACCGTCCGCAACCGGGCCAACAGCTCGCAACTGCGCACCGCTTTGCGGAGCCTGCGCGAAAGCCTCGAAAAGGGCGACAAGGCCGCCGCCGGCCAGACCTACCGCGAGACGGTGTCGGCGCTCGACAAGGCGATCCAGAAGGGTGTCTTGCACGAAAACACGGCTTCGCGCTACAAATCGCGGCTCTCGGCACGGCTGAACGCGCTGAAGTAGCCTCTGCCGCTGCTGGCCGTGGAGGGTTCCGCTGGTGCGCAAATATTCCTTGACCTTCCCTAGCGGTTTGTTATACTTAGGTGTTCTCAGGACATCAAAGCAGTTTCTGCCGGTCCTTTGGAACCTCCGCCCGTGTTGTGGCAACTCCATAAAGAATAAGCAACTTTTGGGTTGGGCGGGGCATCTATTTTGGGTAATTCTAGCAAATTCCATTGCATCTGGCTCGCATTACAGCCTGGCTAGCGTAGTCGACCATCACCCAGTGGGCGGACGATGGGATCGTGGCTTAAATTATCCCTATTGTGAGGAGAACGATGAACATGCGCTCTGATCGCGTATTTGACGCTCTACATACTTTGCGGAACCGGTATATGCTCTGCCAACTTGCCTCGAAGGCAACGCGGAAATTCCATAAGCCGAACACCCGCATTCAGGAAACCATGAATCAGGTGTTTGACAAGATCGCCGATGCGGAACGTCATGACATCCTGAGCGAACCCGAGAACTTTGCCGAGGCACAGCGGCGAGCTGCTTAAGCAGCTCCGCCGTGTGCCCGCACGGCGGCAGAGCAATCCAGTCCCGCGAGAGAAGAACAAAATCCCTCCCGAAAAATCACCCACGTAGGCAAATATGACCATTGCAGAACTCAAAGAAAAAAACATTACCGAGCTGACCAAGATCGCCCGATCGTTGGAGCTGCCGGGCGCCAGCGGACTCCGCAAACAGGACCTCATCTTCAAGATCCTGCAGGCGCAAAGTGAAAAAGAAGGACACATCTTCGCCGAGGGTGTGCTGGAGATCCTCCCTGACGGCTACGGCTTTCTGCGCTCGCCCGACTACAACTACCTGCCGGGCCCGGACGACATTTACGTGTCGCAGTCGCAGATCCGCAAGTTTGACTTGAAAACCGGCGACACCATCAGCGGCCAGGTGCGTCCACCGCATGAGGGCGAGAAATATTTCGCGCTGGTCAAGATCGAGGCGGTCAATTTCGAGTCGCCCGACGAGGCGCGCAACAAGATTCTGTTCGACAACCTGACGCCGCTGTATCCGCAGGAGCGGTTGAAGCTCGAAACCGTCAAAGAAAATATCAGCGCGCGCGTCATGGATCTGCTGACGCCGCTCGGCAAAGGACAGCGCGGCCTGATCGTCTCGCCTCCGCGCGCCGGCAAAACCATGCTGCTGCAGAACGTGGCCAACTCGATTACTACGAATCACCCTGAAGTCGTGTTGATGGTGCTGCTGATCGACGAGCGCCCGGAAGAAGTCACCGATATGCAGCGTTCGGTCAAGGGTGAGGTCATCTCCTCGACGTTCGACGAACCCGCTGCCCGGCACGTGCAGGTCGCCGAAATGGTGATTGAAAAGGCCAAAAGACTGGTCGAGCACAAGCGCGACGTGGTCATTCTGCTCGATTCGATTACGCGTCTGGCGCGCGCTTACAACACGATCGTTCCGCCTTCGGGCAAGGTGCTCTCGGGCGGCGTCGATTCGAACGCGTTGCAGCGTCCGAAGCGCTTTTTTGGATCGGCGCGCAATATCGAAGAAGGCGGCTCACTCACCATTATTGCTACGGCCCTCATCGACACCGGTTCGCGCATGGACGACGTGATCTTCGAAGAATTCAAGGGTACGGGCAATTCGGAAATCATCCTGGATCGCAAGCTGGTCGATAAGCGAACCTTCCCGGCCATTGATATCCAGCGCTCGGGCACACGCAAAGAAGAGCTGCTGATTCCGAAAGAAGATTTGCAGCGCATCTGGGTGCTGCGTAAGGTGCTGAACCCGCTTTCGCCGGTCGAAGCCATGGAGTTGTTGATCGAGCGGCTGGCCAAGGCGACGTCGAACAGCGAATTCCTGGCGAAGATGAGCTCGTTGTAGCTCGCGTAGGGGCGGACGCATTCGTCCGCCCATTTACGTGCATTCGACCCGGTGCGCATCCGCCCACCACGCCCACGGCACCAGCAGCCACATCGCCATCCCGCCAACAGCCAGTTGATGAACGTTGGGAGGCGGTGGTCCGATCGTCGCCGCCAGCCATCCTAGAAACAGGAACGCGATTAAGCTCCAAAACGCGTATTGTCCGACCGCGTCGCGGCCGCGAGTCACGCTACTATAGGGCCAGATTCCCGCGGCGAACAACATCACCTCGGCGGAAATCGAGGCCGGCCACGAATTCCAAAGCCCAAGTCCATACTTCGGACCTCCCGGCCAGAGCGGCAGATCCGGGCGATGCACCAGAAAATCCAGCACCCAGTGACTGAGCACTAAGCTGCCCACCACCCAGGCTCCCCGGCGATAACGCTGAATTATGTAGTAGGCGAGTCCTACCAGAAGCGACCAACGCACCGCCATGGTGAGGCTGTGCGAAAAGGGATAGTCGTAAAAATCCAAAGCCTGGACCTTGGTGATGCCGGGAGCTACCCGCACGTGCTCCCAACCAAGCAGAAGAAATACTGGCCAGAGCAGATCCAGGAACTGGGCGCCGGCAATCAAGGTACCCAGGGAAGTCCGGGGAGCGAGACGCTTGGCGGCGAGTGCTACACCAAAATGTCCGATGAACATGCTACCAAGCTAGCAAATCCAAAGGCCCGCCGCGCGTTGGTGTCCATCAGCCTGGGTTTGACCGCGTATCTACCGCACGATAGTATCGTTTCATGGCTAAGGCTCGATACCACTACAACATCATGCTCCGGCCTGAACTTGGGGGTGGCTATACGGCGCTGGTTCCGGCGCTGCCCGGCTGCGTTACTTACGGGCGTACCGTGGACGAAGCGCGAGAAATGGCTAGGGACGCCATCTCAGGCTACATCGCCAGCCTGCGCAAGCACAAAGATCCTATCCCCACCGACGACAACACCCTCGTAGCCTCGCTCGATCTGGAGTATGCCGAAGTTACCCGCCGTTAAGCCGCGTCAGATCAGCCGGTTTCTGGAGCAGAACGGCTTCATTTTGGACCACACTTCGGGCAGCCACTTCATTTTTTATAATCCTATTTCCCGCCGTCGCGCCGTGGTGCCTCAGCATAATCGCGACGTGCCGAAGGGGACTCTGATGTCGTTGTTGCGAGAGGCGGGATTCACGCGGAAAGAACTGGTCGACTTTCTAGCGGGGAAGTGATGCTGTCTCACGTAGGGCCGGCATCGGCCAAGAGATAATCAAACGCCATCCAGCGGGGCCGGATGGCGTTTTTGCATTTCCAAGCCTGCGGCGCTTCGCGCCGCCGGACGGGCGAGGGCGCCCGTCTCCACACGTTCTCGCTTACTCCGACGTGATTCGCATCCCGTAGAACGACCGGTACACGAAGAAGACGGAGACTGCGAAGAAGCAAAGCGCCAGGATGTGCGTCAGCCCAGTGCCCTGGTCGCGGGTCAGCGAGACGGCCAACTCGACCGCCAGCAGTCCGAACAGCGTGGTGAATTTGATGACCGGGTTCATGGCCACCGAAGACGTGTCCTTGAAAGGATCGCCCACCGTGTCGCCGATTACCGTGGCGTCGTGCAGGGGCGTGCCTTTCTGTTTGAGTTTGGTTTCGACGATCTTCTTGGCGTTGTCCCATGCCGCGCCGGCGTTGGCCATGAAGATTGCCTGGTAGAGACCGAAGATCGCAATCGAGATCAGGTACCCGATAAAGAAGAACGGTTCCACAAAGGCAAAGGTCAGCGTCCCGAAGAAGACGGCAACGAAGATGTTGAACATGCCCTTCTGGGCGTACTTGGTGCAGATCTCGACCACTTTCTTGCTGTCGGAAACGGATGCCTTCTCCGCGCCCTCGAGTTTGATATTGGCCTTGATGAACTCCACCGCCCGATAGGCGCCGGTGGTCACAGCCTGCATGGATGCGCCAGTGAACCAGTAGATCATGGCGCCGCCGGTAATCAGGCCCAGGAAGAATGGAGCGTGCAGTAGCGAGAGCTTCTCCACATTCGCAGTCAGCCCGTTGGTCAGGGCCATGATGATGGAGAAGATCATGGTCGTTGCGCCGACCACCGCGGTGCCAATCAGCACCGGCTTGGCCGTCGCCTTGAAGGTATTGCCCGCGCCGTCGTTCTCTTCCAGCAAGTCCTTGGCGCGGTCAAAGTTTACGTCGATGTTGAAGTCCTTCTTGATTTCCGCCTTGACGTTCGGAACCTGTTCGATCAGCGAAAGTTCATAGACGGACTGTGCATTGTCGGTCACCGGACCGTAGGAATCGACCGCGATCGTCACCGGCCCCATGCCGAGGAAGCCAAAGGCAACCAGGCCGAAGGCAAATACCGGAGCGGCAATCATGGTGGCTGCCGCCGCCAAGCCCATTCCGCTGAAGAAGTAGGCAATCGACATCAAAGCCACCATCGCCAATCCCAGGTAATACGCGGAAAAGTTTCCGGAGACAAAACCGGAAAGGATTCCGAGCGATGCGCCGCCTTCTTTGGCGGAAGTCACCACTTCGTTCACGTGGCGGGAATCCACCGAGGTGAAAACTTTGACCAGTTCAGGAATCAGCGCTCCCGCCAGTGTTCCACAGGAGATGATCGAAGCCAGCTTCCACCACTGCGTGGTGTCGCCGCCGAGACTGGGGATGATGAGATGCGAAATGAAGTAAGTGGCAATGATCGACACGATCGAAGTGAGCCACACCAGCCAGGTCAGCGGTATTTCAAAATTCATTTCTGTCGCGTTACCAAAGCGGGCCTTCGCGATGGCGCCGTTGATGAAATAGGCGAGTGCGCTCGAAACCAGCATCATGATGCGCATCACGAAGATCCAGACCAGCAATTGCACCTGGACATGCGGATCTTTGACACCCAGCAGGATGAATGTGATCAGCGCCACGC